>PWGV01000047.1 GCA_003554585.1 Halobacteroidaceae bacterium
CGGCCAGTTCAAAGTATACTATCTGATTCATGCGGTCCCGGTCCAGGGCCATGAGGATGGCCTGGCGCACCCGGGGATCGTGGAACAGGGGATGGGGCTCGGATAAATTATCGGGATCATTGAAATTGAGGAAGATCATGTCTACGGCAACATTGGGAGTATAGTAGGTTTCAAAAAGATCGGGGCGCTCCTCCTCCAGCTGCAAACTTTGCTGCAGGGTAAGGGTATAGCGGCCGAAGTCAATTTCCCCGGCCAGGGTCGAAGCAAAAACGACGTCGGAGTCGGGTACAATACGGATCACAATTTCATCGATATTGGGCCGACCCATATAAAAGTCTTCAAAGGCTTCCAGGACAATATGCTCCCCTTCACGGTACTCCTTGAACTTATAGGGGCCGGTCATGATGGGGTTTTGATTGACTTTGTCAACAAAGTCATCCCAGCGTCCTTCGGCCTGGGCTTCTTCAAACACATCCCGGAAGAGGTGTTCGGGCAGCTGGAACCAGCCGAAATAATAGGCATATTCGGAGGAACCCAGGTGGGCATTGCTGACCAGGTCCTCCAGGTGAATGGTATAGGTTGATTCATCGTGGATTTCTACCTCGGTTACATTCTGCTCAAAATGGCTGGAGGTAACTGGAGCACCGGAGGTCATGGCTTCCCACTGGAACTTAGCATCATAGGCGGTAACCGGTTCCCCGTCATGCCATTTCATGCCAGAGCGGAGTTCATAGGTAATGGACATGGTATTATCGTCATGAATCTCTAAAAGACCGTTTTCCAGGCTGGGCATCCGGCGGATCATGCGGGGATGATAATATCCGTCTACACTGGTTCCGGTATAGCCGTCGCCAATTATGTTGTTCAGGGTCCAGACCAGCCCGGCAGAGGTGAATAGAGTGTTGAAACCGGGAGCGTCGGCAGTTACTGCGGTAACAATCCGCCCTCCCTGCTGGGGTGGATAAAGGGCCATGTAAATGCCGTGGGCTGCTTCTTCCCGGGTAATGGGTTCATCGGGTTCCACGGTATGGCCGTAGCGATAGGTCATCAGCTGCCGGTCGCTCTGGAAGGCCAGGGAGAAAGCGCCAACTGCCTCTTCAGGGACCAGCTCCTCATCCAGGGCCAGGGTCCGGATTTCGTCAAATTTCGCGGCTTCCTGCTCCAGGTCCAGGACTTCAACCAGCTTAAGTATAAAGTCAGTCCTCTTTACAGTTCCATCCTGGGTAATCAGTTCTTCCTGACCGGGAAAAGCCCTACCAATAATTTCCCGGAATTCATCATAGGTCAGGGGTTCTTCATCTGCCGGGGTCAGATAACCTTCGGCCTCAATATAGTTTACGGCTTCCTGGGATAATAAAGTTGCATTTGCTGGAGCTGCCAGTAACAATAAGGAAAGAATTAATAAAAAATTAAAGGCAAAATTTTTCATAGGATCCTCCTTTGTTTTTGAGTTTTACTCGGGCCTGTCAGAAAAAAACCTGCAAATAAAAAATTTACCCCTCCTCTCAATTAATTTGTTAAAATTAATTCTATTATATTTTCTATGGGGTCGTTATTTTTCCTGCAAAATAATAAGGTTTAAAATTGAATTATATTTTACGAATTTTTGAATTCCCCCCTTTTCCCGAAGGTTTAATTCGGGGAGGGGAATAAATGAAAGGCAGCTGGATTTTTTTATTGTGAATTTCAATAATCGGATATTGGATTTAGGGTCAGTTTTAGTTAATCCTGAGGTTAAAAGAGCATAATGAGCAATAATTAGGGGTTGGCGAGGAATTTATCTTAATGAAAGAGTGGAAATTTGAAGTTTATGCCTGTACTGAGCAGAGATAGTTTGTTGGGATGAAGATTTTTTACTGGAAATAGGAAGGACAGGCCTTAGTAAATGAAGAATATTCACAAATGAAAGGAAGGAAAATTAAAAACAGGAAGTATGAGGGATAAAATTAGGCCAGACAAAACTTTTTTGCAAAAAATGGTTGGCAAGTCACCTGTAATATGTTAATTTAATAGAAAGACACTCTCCTGCTCTATTCTATAGTAGTAGGTTTTTTTCTGGAGTGGTTAACGGTTTTATAGGAAGTGTTTACATACTTTAGAAAAGGTGGAAGTGCCCGAGCAGAGGTTTTGACTTGCTGCCTGAAATGAAGGGCGAAAATGGTGGCATCGATGGTTTCTTTGGCCTGAACAGGCCTATATCCGGTGGGGAAAACTATACTGGAAATCAGGCCTGAAGGTGCTGGCAAAAGCTCAGTTGAAAATAGCCGTTTGGATCTTTATAAGTTATCTTTCCTTTTTTGTTTGGCAATATTTTCTTATTCTTACTTTTTAGGATTGGAGTTAACCTCTCACTGGGTTTGCTAACCACCAGTATCATAAACAGGAAATGGACGTACCGGTATCTTCTCCCAGTGGCTTTTAGGAAATTTAAAGTATGGTTAGGGAGGATGTTTACTTGAACTCCCCAAAGGGTTTCTTTAATAAGTTCCGTATTTGCAGGGTAAAAAAAGAAGGTTTTTCATCCGCTGAAGGCTTTGGGTTCAGCAAATAATTATGGACCATTCAACTGCCCCACTTTAAAAAGAATTTTTTGGAGTAGGGCAGGAGGTTAACCGGCATTTTCCAATTAAGAACTGAAGTTAAATTCTCTTAAACCACAGTGAAAGAGCAAAACCTCCTGCAATTTTAAAAACTGTCCGGTTAATTAGCCGGATTAATCCTGATTTTTCTGCTTTCAGAAGGGCCGAAAGAATGCCCGGGGATAAAATTTAATAACAAAAAATCTAATTATCGCTGAGTACAGGGCTTAAATGAATAGAGCTGGGATGGGAAAGATTTTGGAAAATTTTCCGGGGAATTAGAAAAGCCCTGCAAATAGGGAAACAACCCTAAAAAAATTTAAAAAAATTGAAGGAATTACTTTTACTGGAGAGAATATAATATGAGCAGTCCGGGAAAAAGGTCTGGTGAAAAATACTCAGTCAAAAAAAAGAATAGGTTTTTGGCCAGAAAAACCCATTAAAAAAGAGGAGAAATAAGTGGCTATGGGGAATTTAATAAGGAGATACTAAAAAAAACTATAATTATTGTGAAATTATTTTAGAAATAGTAGCTGAGAGGAACAATAATTATTTTCCCCAAAAGGAGAAAAAAACGGGGTTAAAACGAAAAAATTTTGCTTTTATCTACTTTTCTTGAAGGGTTTTTTGGGCAGGTATAGAAAAACTAATAAGTAGTAATGGCTGAACTGTAGTTTTCCGGAAACTGTCTGTTGTAGGTTTGGGGTTTTTTGTGGGATGGTCTTAGAAGAGGCTCTGGTATTGTAGATAGTAAATTGTCGGACTGTCCCAGGGTTTTAACCACCAGAAAAATTTCGTTCAAGGAGGTGATTTTTGAGCTTTTATTTGATTTAATAAGAAAAAACAATGCGGACTAAAAGGAAAAAGCAATTCAGCAAATGATCAGGTAAAAATGCCGGAACAGCTTTTAAAAAGGTGCTTGCTTGCAATAGGGTTCTTTTCTTGCTACAGGAGCATCTTCCCAAGTTTTGACTGAAATGTTCTCGGGTCAAGCTTAAGTTTTGGGGGAAGGGGTGATTGAAACCTTGGAGAAATCGCTCTCTAACCCAGGACACCCAAGACTTTTTAGTTGTTTTCCGGCCTTAGCTCAGAAGGCTGGTTGAACCCTGGGGGAGCTAAAAAAAAATTACACGGCAAAGATCGAAGCAGTAGGAAACAAAAAAGATGGTAGTTGTTTCCTCTTAAGGGAAAAAACAAGCAAGAAAAAGGAGGCGAAAGGAATAACATGAGGAGTTCTCTATTTAAAGGGCTGGGAATATTGGCTTTGCTGGTAGCGTTGACACTGGCAATGACCGGTTGTGAGCCTGCAGTTGAAACAGTAACCCTCACCATTGAAACTGAAGGTGAAGGTGTTGTGAAATGGCAGGACAATGAAGACGAGTGGGTTGACGTTGAAGGTGATCAGGAGGTAGACGAAGGTGCCCTTATAAGCCTCAAGCCTGTTGCCGATGAA
>PWGV01000124.1 GCA_003554585.1 Halobacteroidaceae bacterium
CATCTATCTGTGGATAGTAAAAGTGAATTACCTTTAATGTTTGAACTCTCTCAAGCCAGTAAGCACGATTGTGATTACGCTTTTCCCATTATCGATAATAACTACCACTGGTTCCTAATGGAACACCCTCTTATTGGGTTATGGACATGGGTTATGATGCACAGGATATTTATCAAGATGTCCGTTTTGTTTATGAAGGGCAGGCCATGATTCCCATCAATAAACGGAATGCAAAGGAACCACCTGCCGGGTACTATGATTTTAAAAGAACCCCGGCTTGTAGCGCTGGTTATGCAAGGGTGTATTGGGGATGTGATGGCAAAAGCAATGGGTTCCGTTGCCCTCATGTTTTGGGGAAAGTTGCTTGCCCTTTTGGGAGTAACTGTTGTTCCAACTCCAATTATGGAAATGTTGTAAAAACAAGAGTATCAAAGAATCCCCGCTACATATCATTACCACACCCTGGTTCTGAAAATTGGCAAAAACTCTATAATGAGAGGACCAGTGTGGAAAGATTTTTTTCTCGATTAAAAGAACACCTTAACCTTGATAAGATAATGGTTGGGGGTAGAAAAAAGGTAACAACACACGTTTTATTATGCCTTATTGCCTTGGTAGGTACTGAACTGGCTGTCGAAGCCTTAAATAGGCAGGAAATAGCTGCATAACTATCCGGTGAAAAAATAGCAGGAAGGAGATCGGTTAACCCAAAAATCAAATAGCAACTACCTCTAAGAGAACCTAAAAATCTCGTTGTAGGTGCTGATTATATACTGATCTCTTTTTTCTCGGCTTAAAAAATCGAATTATGAAATTCCCTTAATTATAAACTGGTTTTAACGACAAAAAATTACAGCTTATTTTTCTTCTGCCCACAGTATAAAAGCGGTCCAAATAAGAGTTTCGAAAAATTAACTGGAATTTTTCCCCATCCCTAATTCCCTCCTGTTGGGGCAAAATCAGGTTAATAATAGTGTGAAATTTGCGGTTTAATTGATTTAATCTTTTTTTGCAAAGTATTGATTAGGTTTTAGCTATTGGAATTGTCTATGATTAATAAATAATGGCCCTTTTTAACTCCATCTGAACCCTGAGCCCTGTTTGGTAACAGTAAAAACCTGCTGTTTCGCAGCGGTTTTTTCACTTCTCAGAACCCCCCTAATTCCCGGTTTCTAACAATATCAATATTGTTAATGGAATTGCTTAGGCTGTGCTATATAGTCTTCTCATAAACGGTTCTTGCCCGGGAAACGGAAAATTATTCTCCTGTTGCCCAAACCAGTGATAAAATGCGCAAAAAAAGATCGGAACTTCCCTGATGCGGGGAAATACCGATCTTTTTTATAAAGCTTGCTCATTACGTTAATCCTGCCAATAGTTTATGGTAATAAAAATTTATTCTGCCTTCCGGAATTGGCTATTATTTCAACCTAAAATGAGCCAGGGTATAAATACCAAAGTTGGAGGGCATGACCCCGGTGGGACAGAGATTGAAACACTCCTGGCATTTCATGCACTCCTGAGCTTCCTCGCCGGCGTTCTCAGGAAAGAAAATTATCCGCCGGGAAGTACCTCTGCCCACGTAACCAACAGCATTTTTCCCTTTAATTTCATCACAGTACCGAACGCACAACCCGCAAAGAATACAATTATTTGGTTCAACTGGGAACCGGTTTCGTTCGGCTCCATACTCATTTGCCAGTTCAAGAAGCTTGGGACTGCTGGGAGCCCGGGCCAACATTAGTTCAATAAGAGTTTTCCGGACATTTCTTATCCGCTCATTATTTGTTTCCACCTTTATATCTTCTTCAACAGGGTAAACACAGGAAACTACAAGTCGCCGCCTATTGCCTTTTTCCACCTCCACTACACATATCCGACAACCCCCAAAAGGTTCCAGATCTTTATGATAGCAAAGGTGGGGGATGTCCAACCCGTTGGCAAAGGCCACATCAATCACAGTATTTCCTTCTTCTCCGGTTACTTTTTTCCCATCAATGGTAAATTCGACGCTCATTTTAATTCCCCCCCTCTTCTACTAGGACTTTTTTACCAGCCTTTTCTTTTTTGACTGCTGCAAATCGGGGCGGACAAACCTCCAGGCAGATACCGCATTTGATACATTTTCCCTGAATAACAGTATGGGTTTCTTTGGGCTCACCAGCAATAGCATCACTGGGACAGTTTTTGCGGCACAGAGCACAACCGGTACAAAGCTTTTCATCAATCACAAAAGCAATTAATTCTTTGCAAACTCCGGCCGGGCACTCATTTTCTTTTATATGAGCTTCATATTCATCCTGGAAGTATTTTATTGTACTCAATACTGGATAGGGGGCTGTTGTCCCCAGGGCACACAGGGAGGCTTCTTCCACAAAATCACCCAGTTCCTGGAGGAGTTCAACATGACCTTCCTCGCCTTTACCTTGAGAAATTTTATCCAGTATGTCCAGCATTTGCTTGATACCTTCCCTGCAGGGGGTACATTTTCCACAGGATTCTTCCTTTAAGAAATTCAAAAAGTACCTTGCCACGTCTACCATGCAGGTTTCTTCATCCATAACAATCATTCCCCCGGATCCCATCATGGATCCTATCCGGGAAAGATTGTCAAAATCTATTGGTTCATCAAGGTATTGGGTTGGAATACAACCCCCGGAGGGTCCACCGGTCTGAACTGCCTTAAACTTCTTGTCACCGGGTATCCCCCCTCCAATATCGTAAATGAGCTGGCGCAAAGAAGTACCCATAGCAATTTCAACCAGCCCCGTATTGCGAACATTTCCAACAAGGGAGAGAATTTTAGTACCCGGATTGTTTTCCGTACCAATATTCAAAAACCAGTCCACACCTTTATCCATAATAAGGGGGATATTGGCCCAGGTTTCAACATTGTTTAGATTACTGGGTTTTCCATGGATCCCACTTACCGCGGTTCGGATATATTTGGGCCGGGGTTCACCAACCCATCCTTCAATAGCAGTCATCAGAGCGCTGGATTCCCCGGAAACAAAAGCTCCTGCGCCCCGGTGAATTGCAACGTCAAAATTAAAACCCGAATCAAGGATATTCCCCCCCAAAAAACCTTTTTCCCTGGCCTGTTCCAGGGCAATGGTCAGATTTTCCAGGGCCAGAGGATATTCCTGCCGCACATAAACAAAGCCCTGACTGCTACCTATAGCATAGGCCCCAATTATCAAACCCTCCAGGACCCGATGGGGATTCCCTTCCAGAATACTTCGATCCATGTACGCTCCAGGGTCCCCTTCGTCAGCATTAACAATAACATATTTGGGTTCCCCAGGGGCCTGAGCAGTAGTCCGGAACTTTTTCCCAGCGGGAAAACCGCCACCACCTCTACCCCTTAAATTGGCCTTGTCTACCTGGTCCATTACTTCTTCCGGAGTCATTTCCTGCAAAACTTTACTCAGCGCCCGGTAACCACCATGGGCAATATAATCATCAATATTTTTGGGATCAAGTTTGCGGTTTTCAGCAAGAAGAATTCGTTCCTGATTTTTGTAGAAGGGAATTTTGGATTCTTCAATTATTTTTTCTTTGGTTCCTTCATCCTCAAACAAAAGTTCTTCAATTACTTCCCCATCCCGGACAGTTTTTTCCAGAATTTCTTCTACATTTTCTTCTTTTACCCGCAGGTAACAGATGTCCTGGGGTAAAATAACCGCAATAGGACCCTGCTCACAAAACCCGTGGCACCCGGTATTTTTTAATTCAACTTCATCTTCCATTCCCAGGTCTTGGAGCCCCTGCCGAAATGCGGCAACAACTTTTTCACTGGCATTGGCCCGGCAGCCGGTTCCCGAACAAACAGCTATCTGAGTTTGTTCTTTTTTCTTGTCCTTTAACAGCTCATTCCTGAGTTTTTCTAAATCCTCAGCATTTTTCAGCACCAATATTTACTCACCCCACTTTCAGAATAACCCCGGGACCTTTTATTTATTCGCATTGCTCTTTAATTTCCTCTAATTCCTGGCTGGAAGGATTGCTATAATATTCATCGTCAACCTGGATTACTGGCCCTAATGCACAGCAACCAAGGCAGTTAACCGTATCCAGGCTAAACTTTAGGTCAGCAGAGGTCTGACCCGGCTTAATTTTCAGAGCCTGGCTGACCCTATCAAGTAGCCTCATGGAACCACGAACATGGCAGGCAGTTCCCGTACATATTGCAACGCTGTGTCGGCCCCGTGGCTCCAGGCTGAAAGCTTTGTAAAAAGTTGCAATGTGATAAATCCGATTGGCGGGAATCTCCAGCCGCCTGGCTACCCAGTCAACGGCCTCCTTGGAGAGCCAGTTATTCTCTCTCTGAATGTCAAGCAAAATTTGAATTAACCTTCCCTCATCACAACCGTGTTGATCCACAATTGTGTCAACATCTTTTATCATTTCTACCATGTCGTTAAACATCCCCTCGCTTTGGTTTTTAATTTTTTCCAAAAAACGAGCGTGAGCCTGGGCCTGCTCCTGCAGTTCTGCCAGTCGGTTAACTGTTTTTCGCCAATCGTTATGATAAACTTTCCCCCTTTCTCCCGGGATTAAATCATAAGCTACCGCGAGTTGTTGCAACGCATATAAGAAAACACTGCTTTTTGTTTCTAAACCAAGCAAGCCCTGCAGCTCTTCAGCCAGTCCTTCTTCATCTGGTGTCAACCGCAAACCAACAAATTTAGATTTTTCCATTGCTCCACCTTGCCTTCGTTTAACTTGTTAAACAAAACCATAACATTTTCCTGCCTATCTGTCAAATTAATGGAATAGAATGAAAAAGGATTTAAAGAAGGGTTTTCGTTGTCTATTATCGAATTCAAGCATAGGGTTTTTTAATAAGGGCTATTTTTGCCCGTTTATTTTGAAAATTTTAAAATTTTAGATTTTTTTACGAAAGGAGGGAAACCAAAGGCTTTCCCGAAAAAGCCAATAACCTATGAGCCTGAACTATGAAAAAAAAGAAAATTTTGCTGGCAAGGCTGTGGAAGTAATAGGAGAAACCTATGAAAAAGGTAAACCTTCTTCCTTAGAAAATGGAAAATGGACTCATAAGCTGGAATCACGGGAAGAAATCCTTTATTACCTGCAAAACGCCGAAAAATACTGGTACGGAAAAGATGAAGAAGAATAATAGTTCAATTTGGGTTATCAGTAAAATAAGCCCCAAAACCCCTGACCAAAAATAATGAGTACTGACCGTTTTCCTGCCAAAGACTAATATTTCTCAAGATTTTAATACTTTAAAAGGGAGGTAATTTTGGTGGAACCTAAAAAGAGGAGTATTTGCCCTACAACAGTTGAAATGTTAAAAAAAGCTGGTTCCGACGGTACTAACACGGCCTTTGACCGCTCGGATGCTCTCCTCCCCTGTCCCATTGGCAGCCAGGGAAACTGTTGTAAAATATGCGCCATGGGGCCCTGCCGGGTGTCTCATATGAATGAAGAGGGCCAGGAAATTGAAAATTGCGGGGTCTGCGGTGCTACCCCATCAACTATCGCAGCCCGTAATTTTTTGCGAATGATTGCCGCGGGAGCTTCCGCTCACTCCGACCATGGTAGAGCAGTCGCCGAAGTTTTTAATGCGGTTGCCCATGGCAAGGGTGGCGATTACGAGATCAAAGATATGAAAAAGCTGTATCAGGTGGCCATGGACTTTGGTATTGACATCGAAGACAAATCAACCTCGGACCTGGCCAAAGAAATAGGTGCCCTGGCCCTCGGGGAGTTCGGAAAACAAGAGGGACAGCTTAATTTTATCAAAAAAGCACCCCTGAAAAGACAGAAGCTCTGGGAAGAAAAAGGGGTTATCCCCCGGGGTGTGGACCGGGAAATTGTTGAAGCCTTACACCGCACCAACATGGGAGTTGATCAGGACTATAAAAACATTCTCCAGCACGGTGCCCGCACTTCTCTGGCTGATGGTTGGGGCGGTTCCATGATTGCCACTGAACTACAGGACATCCTTTTTGGTACCCCCTATCCCCTTTTAAGTAAAATAAACCTCGGTGTTTTGAAGCCTAACAAAGTGAACGTGGTAGTGCACGGCCATGAACCAATTCTCTCGGAAATGATTGTTCAGGCCAGCAAAGACGAGGAAATAAATGAACTCGTCCGCGAAAAAGGAGCGGACGGAATAAACATTGCCGGGATCTGCTGTACTGCCAATGAAATCCTAATGCGGCATGGGATCCCTATCGCGGGTAATTTCCTGCAGCAGGAACTGGCTCTAGTAACAGGTGCAGTTGATGCTATGGTAGTAGACGTTCAGTGCATCATGCAATCCCTGGAATCTGTAGCCAACTGTTACCATACCAAATTAATTACCACCTCCCCGCGGGCCAAAATGACCGGGGTCCAACACATGGAATTCGACGAGCATCAACCGCTGGAATCGGCTAAAGCTATTTTAAGGATAGCAGCCGAAAATTTCCCCAAACGCAAGGCAGAACCTCATATTCCCCAGGAAGAAATGGACCTGGTAGCAGGATTCAGCCATGAAACCATTAACTATCTCCTGGGTGGAGTTTTCCGGGCCTCCTACCGGCCCCTCAATGATAATATCATTAATGGTCGTATTCGCGGTGTTGCCGGAGTAGTGGGTTGCAACAATCCCCGGGTAGTCCATGACAGTGCCCATATAACATTAATCAAAGAACTACTGAAAAATGACGTCCTGGTATTGCAGACCGGCTGCTCAGCAATGGCCGCCGCAAAAGCAGGCTTGCTCACTCCTGAAGCAGCCAAAAAATATGCAGGAGAAGGCCTGGCTGAGGTCTGTGAAACAGTGGGTATTCCCCCCGTAATTCATATGGGTTCCTGTGTTGATAATTCCCGGATTCTCATGGCTGCAACGGCCCTGGTTAAAGAAGGTGGGCTGGGCGAGGACATTAGCGATCTTCCCGCCGCCGGCGCAGCCCCCGAGTGGATGAGTGAAAAAGCTGTAGCAATTGGCCAGTATTTTGTAACATCCGGTGTCTATACCATCTTCGGAGCCACCTGGCCAACCCTCGGTAATCAGGAAGTTAATGACTATCTTTTTGATAATATAAGCGAGGAATTTGGCGGCAAGTGGGCTTTTGAGCCCGATCCAAAGAAAATGGCGCAACTCATTCTCAACCACATTGATGCCAAGCGCAAAGAGTTAAAAATTGATAAAGCCCGAGAGAGAGTTCTTTATGATATGGATATGCGGCGGGAGATGGCTTCCCAATGATGCCTTTATTGTTTTCCCCGCCCGAAAAAATTCCCTTTTTATACTGGGAGGAGGACCGTTATGTCTAAAATTATTTGTTCTGCAGCCATAAGAGGAGCTCATAATATTTTTGAACGGACGGAAAAGAAATGGCAGGAAGCCATGGACAAATATGGTGCTAAACAGGAAGTTGGTTTTCCCAACACCGGCTACTACCTTCCTATTATCTACGGGATACTGGGAATACCTATAGAAACTCTGGGAGATATGGAAAAAGTCCTCAATAAATGCCGCCTTCTTCTCCCTCCCCCTGTCCACGAAGAGGTCCATACCCCCTACCTGGCCCCTGCCCTGGACGCGGGGATGGCAACTCTCTTTGCCGAGGAGATGGAAGAAGCTATTCGAATTCTGGAAAATCCCAATTTTTACACCCAGCAGGAAGATCCCACTTCTGACAATATCTGGCTGGGTCCTGCCAATGACGTAACCCTCAGACGACGGGGAATTGAGTTTGTTGACGGCAGTGCCCCCGGCTTTGCAGCGATTCTTGGTGCTGCTCCTGACGATGATGTTGCGGTCCAAATCGCCCGGGAACTGCAAGAAAGAAGCCTCTATGTTTTCATGGGTGCCCAGCATGAGGGCCGCCATTTTGCTCAACAGCTGGTTGATAACAATGTGCAGATCGGATGGCCAACCCGTCTGGTTTCTTTTGGGCCCGACATTTCTGCTGCTGTTTTTGCCCTGGGCTTTGCTACCAGAGCCGCCATGGCTTTTGGTGGAGTTCAGCCAGGAGATAGTCGCAAAATCCTGGAATACAATAAGGAAAGGGTCTTTGCCTTCGTCATGGCTTTGGGAAAAGTAACCGACGAATGGTATGCCAATGCGGCCGGGGCCATAAACTACGGTTTCCCCGTAATTGCAGATACCCCCATCCCCGAAGTTCTGCCTACCGGGATCTGTACGTATGAACACGTAATTTCCAATATTCCCTATGACGAGATAGTGGATCGGGCCGCGGAGGTTAGAGGTCTTAAGGTTACTGTTTCTGAAGTTCCTGTTCCAGTATCTTACGGACCGGCTTTTGAAGGGGAACGAATCCGCAAGGAAGATCTCCACGCAGAATGCGGGGGAGGAGCCAGCCTCGCAGTGGAACTGGCTACCATGAAAGAACTGGATGAAGTTGAGGACGGCCATATTGAAGTAATCGGACCCGACATAGATGAAGTTGAACCCGGAACCAAGCTTCCCCTGGGAGTAGTAGTTGAAATTGCCGGACGGGAAATGCAGGATGACTTTGAACCTATCCTGGAACGGCAGATTCACCACTTCGTGAATTATGCCGAAGGGATCATGCATATTGGGCAGCGAGATATTGCCTGGTACCGGATCAGTCAAAATGCTTATGAAAAAGGCTTCCGAATCAAAAATATTGGCGACATCCTTTATGCCAAGTTACACCAGGATTTCGGAACCATCTTTGACAAACTCCAGGTCAAGCTCTATACTAGGGAGGAAAATGTCCGGGAAATAATTGAGAATGCCCGTGATATTTATGCCACCCGGGACGCCCGCATCGAGGGAATGACCGACGAGGATACCGATCCCTTCTACTCTTGCACCTTATGCCAGTCCTTCGCGCCCAGCCACGTCTGCATGGTAAGCCCCGAAAGGACAGGTCTTTGCGGCGCCTATAACTGGTTGGACTGCAAAGCTGCTTACCAAATCAATCCCCAGGGCCCCAACCAGCCTGTAAACAAAGGTAAGCTTATTAGTGAAAAATACGGGGAATGGGAAGGCATCAATGAATTTGTTAAGCAGGCCTCCCGCGGCAAGATCGAAGGTTATACTTTCTACAGTATCCTGGACCGTCCCATGACCACCTGTGGTTGCTGTGAATGCGTGGCTGCTGTCCTTCCCATGTGTAACGGTGTAATGACCGTTAATCGCGAACATGAAGGCATGACCCCGTGCGGGATGAAATTTACTACCCTGGCCGGGACTGTGGGGGGGGGCCAGAGCACCCCGGGTTTTGTGGGTCACAGCAAGTACTATATCTGCCAGCGCAAGTTCATTGCTGCTGAAGGAAGCATACTCCGCCTGGTATGGATGCCCAAGAGCCTTAAAGAGGAAATCAAGGATCGCTTTAATGCTCGCGCTGAGGAACTGGGGATTCCCGATCTCCTGGATCGCATTGCAGATGAAGATGTTGGCGTAACCGAGGAAGAAATTCTCCCCTTCCTAGAAGAAAAAGACCACCCCGCTTTGAAAATGGATCCCCTGTTTTAATAACTAAAACCAACCATTTAGAAAGAAGGTATTGTCATGGCCAAGCACATTTCCATTGCGGGTAAGGGTGGGACAGGGAAAACAACTCTGGCCGCCCTTTTAATCCGTTATCTTCTGGAAAAAAACAAAAAACCCGTTCTAGCCGTTGACGCTGACCCCAACGCCAATCTTTATGAAGCACTGGGTTTAGAACGGGGGGGATCGGTTAGCGAAATCATCAAAAATACCAAGGATATCAATGCCGTACCTCAGGGTATGACTAAAGATGTCTATATCGACTACCACCTGCAAAGAGCTTTAAGCGAGGGTAAAGGCCTGGACCTTTTGACCCTGGGCGGGCCAGAAGGTGCAGGCTGCTACTGCTTTCCCAATCAACTCTTGAGCCACTTCATGGGTCAATTAAGCGATAATTATCCCTATATGCTGATTGACAATGAAGCAGGCATGGAGCACCTTAGCCGCCGCATTGCCCAATCGGTTGATTTGCTCCTGATAGTCAGTGATAGCACGGTCCGTGGTGTTCGGTCCGCGGGGAGAATTGCCGCCCTTACCCAATCTCTGGATCTTAAAATAAAAAATAGCTATCTGGTTCTGAACCGCAGCAAAAATGGGGCTGACGCTAAACTGCAGGAAGAAATCGAAAAAACCAAACTCCACCTTATCGGCTCAATACCCGAAGATCCCAGGGTCTTTGATTATGATGCCAGTGGCCGTCCTCTTTTCGAACTGCCCCTGGTATCACCGGCTACTAAAGCCGCATTTAATATCGGAGATCAACTGAAAATATAATATTAAAGAAGGTGATTAATTGATGAAAATTGCCATATCAGGAAAAGGAGGGGTTGGTAAAACTACAGCGGCGGCAGGATTGGCCTTTCTCTTCCGGGAAAAAGGATCCCGGGTTTGGGCTGTAGACGCCGACCCCGATGCCAATCTGGGCTGGATGCTGGGGTTTTCCGAGGATCAATTACAAAAATTACTACCTTTATCAGAACAAAAAGAAGAAATTGAAAAGCGAATAGGCAGGGGACCTTTTTTTACCATTAATCCTGAAGTGGACGATCTTTTGGAAAAAAACACCCTGCAACAGGAAAACATCTATTATCTTAAGATGGGGGGCATTAAAGAAGGAGGTTCTTCCTGTTACTGTCCGGAAAACGCCCTGCTCCGGGCGGTATTGTCCAATCTATTATTCGACCAGGATGATGTGGTAATTTTAGATATGGCAGCGGGCATCGAACATTTAACCAGGGGTACCGCTAAAGCAGTTGATGCGGTTTTTATTGTCGTGGAACCCAGTCACTCCAGTATTAACACGGCTTTTACCATTCTTGAACTCACCAGGGATTTGGGAATTGAAAGAGTTGAAATAATCGGTAATAAAATTAGTTCTCCTGATGAAAGAAAATTTATTTCTTCCTCTCTTGAACGCCCTCTAATCGGCGTTCTTCCTTTTTCCAGGGAAGTGTATGAAATGGGTTTGCAAAAAAAACCCATCTTTCCCACTTCTTATATAAAAGAACTGGGGTCAATTATTGAAAAATGGTAAAAAAACAAAGTTAATCAAAATATGTTAAGGGAAAGGAGCATAATTAATGGGTTTAACCGGTCTGCAGATATATAAGTTATTACCAAAGAAAAACTGCGGTGAATGTGGACCCCCAACCTGTCTTGCCTTTGGTATGGAGCTGGCCCAGCAAAAAACCACTCTGGACAAGTGCCCCTATATTTCCGAAGAAGCAAAGGCAGAACTGGGAGAAGCATCAGCTCCGCCTATCCGTCTTATTACAATCGGAACCGGGGAAAGTGAAATTCAGGTTGGAGATGAAACCGAACTCTTCCGCCATGAAAAAACCTTTTTCCACGAAACAGCTATAGGCTTTGAAGTTTCCGACTCCCTGGATCAAGATGCTTTTCTAAAAAAGGTAAAGGAAATTAACGAACTAACTTTTGAACGTATTGGGCTGGAATTATCGGTCGATATTGTTGCTATTAAAAATGAATCTGGAAACGCGGAAACATTTGCGCAAGCTGTATCCCGGGCTATGGATGAAACGGATAAGAACCTGGCCCTGGTTACTGAAGATCCTGAATGTGCCAGGGCAGCCCTGGAAAAAAGCGCTTCCTCGCGTCCCCTACTTTATGCCGCAACCGAAGATAACTACGAAGAAATGGTAAAAATCGCCCAGGAATATGAAGTCCCTCTAGCTGTTCGGGGAGAAAACCTGGAAAAAACAGCCGAACTATCGGAAAAAATTGCTAAATTGGGCTACCGGGAATTGCTTTTGGATCCTGGATCAAGCAACCCCCAACAATACCTGGAGGATTTTACTCAAATCCGCCGCCTGGCCTTAAGGAAAAAATTCCGTCCCCTGGGCTATCCTACAATAGCTTTCACGGATAATACCGAGCCTTATCACGAAGTCATGGATGCTGCCCTTTATGTCTGCAAATATGGCAACGTGGTAATATTGAAGGAACCTGATCCCGAAGAAATATATCCCTTGCTGGTTCTGCGGCAAAATATCTACACTGATCCGCAAAAACCCATCCAGGTAGAAGCCAAAGTTTATGAAATAGGAGAAGTTGATGATAACTGTCCTGTTTATGTTACTACAAACTTTTCCCTGGCCTATTTCTCTGTTATGGGTGAAATTGAAGCCAGCCGGTTACCCGGTTATCTATTAGTTGTGGATACAGAGGGCACTTCAGTTTTAACAGCCTGGGCAGCCGGAAAATTCGATGGAGATAAAATTGCTGAAAAACTGAAAGGATCCGGCCTTGAAGATAAAGTCAACCACAAAAAAATAATTATTCCCGGACACGTGGCCATTCTCCGGGCAAAGATTGAGGACAATTGCGACTGGGAGGTTATTGTTGGACCCCGGGAGGCAACTGGAATCCCCTCTTTTATCAAGAAAAACTGGGAGCAAAAATAGAATTGTTCCCAACAAAATTTCGGTGCCTGGAAGGAGGCTGCACAAATTGGAATTACCCCTTATAAAAGAAAACTGGCAAAGCAAGGTTTTTGAAGTAACACTGGGCGCTACCTCAGAAAATAATGGGACCAGAGGAAAGACCATCACCATTGGTGGTGCAAGCACCCTCCCCTATTTTTTTTCAGAGGGTGAAATCCCCCATCGGCCCCAGTTGGCAATGGAAGTATGGGACATGGTCCCCGATAACTGGCCGGAAAAACTGCTTGAGCCTTTTTCCGATGTCATTAACGATCCCGGGGCTTGGGCTCAGAAATGTATTGAAGAATACGGAGCGGATTTGATCCAGTTAAAACTGGTTAGTGCCCACCCGGAGCAAAAAAATGCCAGCCCCGAAGAAATGGAAGAAGTAGTTAAAAAGGTTCTGCAAGCAGTTGATGTCCCCCTGATCATAACCGGTCCCGGCAATGAGAAAAAGGATAATGAGATAATGCCGGCAGTTGCTGAGGTGTCAAGGGGAGAAAACTGTCTTTTAGGGCTGGCCCTAGAAGAAAATTACCGGACCCTGGCCGGTTCATGTATTGCCAATGGGCATACTATTATTTCTACTTCACCCATTGATATTAACCTTGCCAAACAGTTGAATATTCTTCTGGGAGAAATGAACGTTCCCCGAGATAAAATTGTAATTGACCCCACCACTGGAGCTCTGGGTTACGGGTTGGAATACACTTACTCAATCATGGAGAGAATCCGCCTGGCCGCCCTGCAGGGAGACAAAACAGTGGCTATGCCCTTTTTGAACTTTGTAGGCGAAGAAGCCTGGCGAACTAAAGAATCCAGGGAAAGCGCTATGGAAGGTGGCAATATTAAACTGGGGCTTTCCTGGGAAATTTTAACTGCGATTACTTTCCTCCATGCCGGGAGTGATCTCCTTGTTCTACGTCATCCGGAGTCGGTAAAACGGGTTAAGGAACATATTGATAATATGATGAAGGGCAAAAAAATTTAAAGAAAGGAATGGTTCCCAGATGATTATTATTGGCGAAAGAATTAATGGCCTTTTTAAGAATGTTCGAAAAGCAATTCAGGAAAAAGACCCTGGTCCCATCCAGGAACTGGCCAAAAAACAGGTCGCAGCAGGAGCTCATTACCTGGATGTCAATACCGGGCCCGCAGTTGATAATCCGGCCGAGGTAATGGATTGGCTGGTAGAAACTGTCCAGGAGGTCGTTGATGTTCCTCTGGCTATCGATGCCGCAAAAATGGAAGCTATTGAAGCAGGTCTCAAGGTTCATAAAAATGGTCGCCCGATCATTAACTCCACAACAGCTGAACCGAAAATGCTGGAAAAAGCCCTGTACCTTGCTGGGGAGTACAATGCCCTTCTGATTGGACTGGCCATGAATGAAAAAGGAGTCCCTAAGGATTCGGATTCCCGGGTTGCAATTGCAATGGAAATAATTGCTACAGCTGATTCCTGTGGTTTCTCCCCCTCTGATATCCTTATTGACCCCTTAATTCTCCCGGTAGGTGTTGCTCAGGATCATGCTCCCGAAGTACTGGAAACAATCAGGCAAATGAAGTTATTGGCTGATCCTCCCCCCAAAACCGTGCTTGGTCTGAGCAATGTTTCCCAGGAAACCAAACACCGCTCTTTAATTAACCGAACATTCCTGGTCATGGCAATGGCTATGGGCCTTGATTCGGTTATTATGGATGCTAACGATCAGGAATTGATGCAGGCTCTGGCTACAGCAAGAATCCTTTTAAATCAGGAAATTTATGCTGAATCGTACTTAGAAATTTAAATTAAAAAAGGGGAGGGTTACAATTGGTTGCTGACGATCCCATTCAATTTCTTAGATTGAGTAAGGAAGACCTGCGGGCTTCTCTAAATAAACTTAAAGAAGATCTGCAAGCTCGCTCACCGGAAGACATTGCCCAAAAAACTGGTTCGGAATTAAAAACTACCGGAGAAGCTACTGAACTTATCCTTTACTGTTTTTCCAAAAATTTTACAATTACCCTCCCCGAATTTTCCGTTCGGGATGCTCAGGGAAGGGATGCCGATCTTCTCTATTCCGGTTTTATAATCCACTACCTGGCCACCGCCGATGGCACTCCCAGTCCTGGTAAATGGGTGTCTCTTCGGGAGATTCCGGGGGGAACTTTTTACGCGGATGCTTTTCAAGGTTATACTGGCGATGTGCTGGTCCGGACCTTTGGCGGTGAAGAAGATCAGCTAATCCAGGCCTGCCGGGAAAATAAAGGTGAGGAGATTGACCTGGGGGATTTCGGCTATTCCTTTCAACTCCTGCCCCGGGTTAAATTAGGCCTGGTTTACTGGCGGGGGGATGAAGAATTTTCCCCCTCGGCCCGTATTCTTTTTGATGCCAGTTCCCCCCATTATCTGCCCTGCGATGCGCTTGCGGTAATGGGTGCTCAGTTGACCCGGGATCTCTGTCTTGCCCGTTAATTATTTTTTCTTTTTGCGACAGGGGTTTTTTCCTGAATGGTTAAAACCCCTGTTTTCAGTCTGCTTATTCTAAAGGATGTGATCTGGTGAAAAAGTATAAGGTAACGTTTTTCCCGGAAGAAGTAACCATTGAAATTCCGGAAAATTCAACTATTCTGGAAGCAGCCACCCAAGCAGGAATTGAAATTAGGGCCATTTGTGGTGGAGCTGGAACCTGTAAAAGGTGCAAAGGAATCGTAAAAGAAGGGGCTTACCAGATCCCTTCGGGCTATAAACCTGAGGAAAAAGGGGAAATTCTCTGCTGCCAAACTCTAATAGAAGATAACCTGAAAGTAGTTATCCCAACCAGTAGCAGGATTACTGATACCAGCATACTTTTGGGCGGAGATTATTCTGTAGAAGAATTTTCACCTGTGCTGGAAACCAGAAAATTTAAATTAAACCCTCCTGAATTTGGCAAAAATGCCAGCGACTTGACCCGTCTTTCCCAGGCAATACAAAAAAAACTGAATACCGATAAATTCCGGGTGCCCCTATCTGAAATAAGAAAACTTCCCGACCTCCTGCGGGAGAACAACTGGAAGGCAAGTGTGTCCTTTGCTGATCTGGGAACCCACTACCAGGCCAGTAAACTCCAGTCCGATGATGAAGATAAAGATTTTTGTCTGGCTGTGGATATTGGCACAACAACAGTTGTAGTTAGTTTAATTGATCTGAAAACGGGAGCGGAAATTATCCGCAGAGGACAATATAACCGTCAGGGAAGATATGGAGAAGACATTATAACCCGTATTGTTTACACCACCGACAAAAAAGATGGTTTGGAGAAACTCCAGCAAGCCATTATGGAAACCCTCGATATGCTTATAAAAGAAGTTTCGGCATCAGCGGGTATTAAACCGGATCAGATTATGGCCTGCACCTGTGCCGGCAATACCACCATGATCCACCTCTTATTGGGGATTAACCCCAATTACCTGCGAATTGAACCTTATGTCCCTGCTGCAACCGCTCCTCCCCCTATTCAAGCCCAGGAAATTAACCTGCCCATTAATTCTCAGGCCTGGGTCCATTTTCTGCCTGGAGTAAGCAGTTATGTTGGGGGAGATATTACCGCTGGTTTGCTGGCCATTGGTATTGCCCAAAAGGATGAAATAACCCTCTTTCTGGATATCGGAACTAACGGAGAACTGGTCCTGGGTAACCGGGAATGGCTTCTTTCCTGCGCCTGTTCCGCGGGTCCAGCCTTTGAAGGTTCGGAAACAACCAGTGGGGTCCGGGCCATGAAAGGAGCCATCGAAAAGTTTACTCCCGCCAATAATAGTAAGGGATTTAATTATCAAACTATTGGGGGAGAAAAACCATTGGGCATCTGTGGCTCCGGGTTCATTTCCTTATTGAGCACCTTAAGCGATGCGGGGATTCTGGAGCGGAATGGAACTTTTAATACTGAAAAAATAAAAAGCTCCCATTTACGGGAACCGGATGGAGAACGAGAACTGATCCTTGTCGATGAAAAGGAAACCCGGGGCGGCGAGGATATAGTTATCAGGGAAAGCGATCTAGACAATCTTCTGCGGGCCAAGGCAGCTATTTTTGCCGGAATAAGGGTCATGCTGGGGAAAGTAAGCCTGGAACCATCTTTAATTGAAAATATCCTGGTCGCAGGGGGATTCGGAAATCATCTCCCCCTCCAGGAAGCAATTAAAATTGGCCTTCTTCCCGATGTTTCCAAAAATAAATTTTCTTTTCTGGGGAATACTTCTCTTACCGGAGCCCAACTATATTTGCTCTCCCGGCAGGCCCGGGAAAATGCCTCGGAACTGGCCGCAAAAATGACCTATCTTGAATTAAGCAAGGGCAATGAATTTACCGAAGAATTTATCTCCGCCCGCTTTATCCCGCATACCGATTTCAGCCTCTTCCCTTCTGTGGAACAATAACAATTTTCTAATCTTTTTTTCCTTTTTGGTGACCGATTAACTCCAGGTATTTTTCTTCCCCCACACATTCAATGGCATACCTGCACCATTGGACACAGGACTGAACATTATTATAAATAATAAAACCACAGCCCCGGCATTCAACCTGGACTTCATCCGAAAAAATTTCTACTTCAGCCCCGCATTCGGGGCAATTCTTAATTTTTATCGTGGGCCTCCTGATACTTGCTGCTCCCGGGCATTTGTTAAACATCGACCATCCTCCTGTGCCTAAAAGTGATCAAGAAACAATTTTCTAAAAAATTTCCTGCAATAAAGATAATGCAGTTTTGCCAATGGATTAACGCTTTTTCTGCACCTTATTGAAGTGAGAAAAGCAGAAAAAGGTATCGAATGCCATCATCTCCCTTTCCCCTTAGTTTTACTTTTTTTGCTTTTTGTTAGAGGTTTTTCTTTTTCACACCCCAAAATAATTGTGGCATCAGGGCTGCTTTTCTTTAAGCAGCCTTTTGGGGTTCCATTTTTTCTGAAAACAATTGCCCAAAACTTATTCCTCGCCAAGTATGGACTTTAGGGGTGAATTGTTTTTGCGATTCATCTTCTTTATTTTCGCTTTTTCCCTCCCTTTTTGCCCCTTTATTTTTCTCAACCCTTGGGTTTTAAATTGTTCCCGGGCTCCTCAAATTCCATTGCTCTCAGGATTATTTATGCCCAAGCAAATCCTGCAGAGCTTTTTTTTCTTCCAGATATTGGGGCTCGACCAGGGGGTGGCAGTTTTCTAACTTCTGTTCACCGGACCATAAAAAAAGGCTGAATGCTAAACAGGTGCGTTCCCCGCATTGGCCACAATTATATTTATCTTGGGGTAGTAGCTGGAATAAAGCCAGTATCGAAGGGCGGCGGCGCATGTCGTAGCTGGGGGTGATACTGCTTCGCTGGTCATAAATGTCGTTCATAAGCTCCCTGAGCCATTCCAGTATTTGATAGGCATCAGTGGAGTTAATTGCTTTTATGACAGTTAGTTCTCCGGGATAAACGGTAATTAACCGAAATTCTTTGGTAAAAGAAAGAAAGGGCCCCTGCTGGGTATAAACTGCATTGGGGATTACGGCGTTCATATAGGGAAGCAATTCACTTACGTCCCGGGGAAATTCTGCCTTGAGTCTGATTTTTTTGGTATCGGCAAAACAGGGTTCCATGTATTTTACCCTAATTCTCTGGAGATACATAGCTAAAATCTTCTTTCGGTGCGGTAAATTTCCAGAGCTTTATCCGAACAGGGGACCTTTTTTCTTACCTGGGGAGCAATAACATTGAGGACAAAATCCAGGGCTTCCTCTGGATCTTTATCAATGTGGATCCGTTCCATTTCCACCTGCTCTTTTTCGTCGAGAACGATAAAAACTTTTGGCAAGGGCAGTACCTCCTCCAGCCGGTTATAAATCGGCAGCAATATGTTTTAAGGCTTCTGTCAGACAGTCAATATCTCCAGTTGTGTTAAAAAAGCCAAGACTAATGCGCAGTGCTCCCCGGTCCAGGGTGCCAATGGTTCGATGAGCACAGGGCGAACAATGCAGACCGGCCCGAACCATGATTTCATATACTTCATCAAGTACATGGGCCAGTTCTTCGGGGCGAATGTCCCCCAGGTTAATGGAGATAACCCCCACCTGTTTGGCAGGGTCACCGGGGCCATAGATGATTATATCGGGAATGTTGGACAATTTTTTCAATGCGTATGCGGTTAAATCCTGTTTCTTTTTTTGAATTTGCCCTACTCCTTGTTGCAATAAAAACTCAATAGCGGCCCCCAGGCCAACTATTCCCGCTACATTTAGAGTCCCCGCTTCAAAACGCTCGGGCAGGGTATCCGGCTGATGTTCCAGGTATGATTCACTGCCGGTTCCTCCCCTCTTTAAAGGTTGCAGATCAATTCCTTCCCTGATGTATAAGCCCCCAGTACCCTGGGGCCCCAGAAGACTTTTATGGCCGGTGAAGGCTAAAAGGTCAATCCCCAGTTCTTCTATATCTATAGGAATTTCCCCCGCGGTTTGTGCCGCATCCACCAGAAAAGTGACACCATGTTTGCGGGCGGTTTCCCCGACCTCCTTTAAGGGCATGATGGTTCCGGTAACGTTGGAAGCGTGGGTTAAAGCAATCAGGCGGGTATTGGGTTTGATTAGTGAAGGAAGCCGGGGTAAATCAAGAGACCCATCATTCTTATTGGGAATTCTGGTAATAGTTATTGATCCCTCGGCTTCCAGTCCCCGGACGCACCTCCAGACCGCGTTATGCTCAATGCTGCTGGTAATAATGTTATCTCCTGATTTAACCAGGCCATAAAGGGCCAGGTTAATGGCCTCGGTGGCATTAGAACAGAAAACAATCCGGGAGGGGTTTTTTATACTGAATAATTTGGCCAGAGCATTTCTCGTAGAGAAAACCATCTGATCGGCTTCCAGGGCCCTGCTGTAAGCACCCCGACCGGAACTGGCCCCGATTTGGCGCAGGTAGTTATCCATGGCCTGGTAAACCTGCTCGGGCTTAGGAAAAGAAGTAGCAGCATTATCCAAATAAATGGCCAAAACCTTAGCCTCCTTTTTTAAAAAACCAATTAAATAAGCCTATCAAGTTATATATTTAAATATGTTTATATTACCATTATATTTTAATCCGGCCCTAACCGTCAAGGAAGGCAATTTATAAATGGATCCGGGTTAAGGGTTTTTCCATTCTCCTGATTAAATTGTTCCTTGCTCTCTTTTTTAGATTTTATCTTCCGGGCCAGTGCTCCAAAATGATTGCCGCCGAAACTGAACTGCCCAATGCAATGGCGGTGATTTTAACTCAATTTTACGTAGAAAGTCGCGCACTAAGCTTCGAAAAACGTCTTTGCCAGGCTGTTATTATTAATTGCAACCCTCCTTTGATGAGGGACGGATTAAGAAAGAATTCGGTTCGAATATTGGGTTAGCGGAACTTGGAAGCACTAACTCGATTAAATCTCAGCTATATTTCTTTAACCCATACCCAGGAAAAAACAAACCCAGAAAAACAGGAGAGTATAAAAAAATTCGGGGGCGAAAAAATTGTGATAGAATAATATTGGCTTAAAGGCCAGGACCGTCTATTATCCATAATTTTCTAACACCTGCATTGCCCGGGTTCAACAGGAAATCATACGCAATTAAGGTATTCCCTCCCCTTATCCACAAATTGCCCCCAATCCTGCTTACTGATAACATCAGGATAAATTTGACGAGGGGATCTTCGGATAAGAAATTATTGGTCAAAAAAACATAGAGCCCACCACTTCCTACCTTTATCCCGGGGATTTTAACAGGATTTATTTCCGCAAAGGCGAACTAAGAAAACTAAGGAGGGATTATAACTTGAAAACCCTGGGAATAATTGCGGAATACAACCCCTTGCACAATGGACACCATTATCATCTGCAAATCAGTCGGGAAAAAATTGGTCCCTGCCGAACGGTAATTGTAATGAGTTCCACATTTATGCAACGGGGCGAACCTGCTATCTGCGATAAATGGAGTCGGGCGGAAATGGCCGTTCTATCCGGCGCAGACCTGGTGCTGGAACTCCCCTTACCTTTTGCCTGCGCCAGTGCTAATTACTTCGCCGAAGGGGCAGTAGCAATCCTCGCTAAATCAGGTTGTACTCACCTGGCTTTTGGAGCCGAACACCCCGAACAAAAAACTCTAAGCACAATAGCCAGCTTTATTGAGAAGGAAACGCCGCCTTTCGCCAAAAAACTGCGATACTATCTCGCCCAGGGGCACTCCTTCCCCCGCTCCCGCAGCATGGCCCTGCAGGACCTTTTGGATATAAATCCAGATATAGTAAACAACCCCAATAATATCCTGGCTATTGAATATTTGCGTTCTATTTTTCGCCAAAAACTAAATCTGCAACCCCTGCCCATTCCCCGGCAGGGGTCACCCTATCATAATGCTAAACTGGAAACCGGCTTCCCCAGCGCTACAGCTATTCGTAAACATCTCCATAATCAGGGTTCAATAAAAAAATTAGCGGGTTATATGCCCGCTTCCGCCCTGAAAATAATGGAAAGAGAAATAAAAAAAGGCCAAGCTCCCGTTTTTTCTCAAGATTTAGGACCGGCAATACTGGCCCGACTCCGGGGCATGGGAGAACATACAATTAATAACTACCCGGAAATTGCTCCCGGTCTGGATAATCGTCTTCTTCAAAGTGCCCGGGATGCAATAAGCTGGGATGATCTCCTGGAAAAAGCTACCACCCGTTGTTTTGTCCGAACCCGATTGCAAAGAATATTAATTTACATCCTGCTGGATTTAACCCTATCTCTGCAGGAAAAAATCAAATTCCCCCGGACCCCCCTTTATTTCCGTCCCCTGGCCTTCAATCAAAAAGGACGGGAAATACTCCATGAGCTAAAAGAAAAAGAGGAAATGCCGCTAATTACCAGGCCAGCCTTTAGAAACAGGCCCCGGATCCCGGAAATCCAGCACCTTTTGAACCTGGAAGCACGGGCTACCGATCTTTGGGCTCTTTTACTCCCCTCCCCCAATAATCGCGGGGGCGGCAAGGATTTTCGGACCCCACCCCGGGCCCTGTTCTAACCGAACAGGTACCGGGACAATTTTTTACCGGGGAAACTTGCCCCGATAAAAATCAATCATGAACTCTTTTACCGGGAGCGGGACCAACCCATCAATACAGCCTCCCAGGGAAGCAATTTCTTTGACCATGCTGGAACTCAAAAACCCATACTCCTGAGAGGTCATCAAAAACATTATTTCCAGTTCAGGGTTGAGTTTCTTATACATTAGAGCCTGCTGGAATTCTTTTTCAAAGTCTGATAAAGCCCGTAAACCACGAATAACATTGCGGGCTTCTTTTTGTTCGGCGTACTCGTTTAAAAGACCGCTGAAAGCATCTATGCTAACTCCCGGAATATCTCCAGCAACTTTTTCCATCAGGGAAACTCGCTCTTCCAGGGAAAAGGTAGGAGTTTTATTAGGATTATTAAAAACTGCAACTATAAGCTCATCAAAAATTAAACTGGCCCTTTTAATTATGTCAAGATGGCCGTTTGTTACTGGATCAAAACTTCCGGGATAAACCGCTCTTCTTTTCATTTTTTCACTCCTTTTGCCAGATTAGAAGCCTGGTATCGCCATAAACACGATTTTCGGCAAGACGCCAAAATCCAAGATCGAACAAATCTGCCTGGCTTGATGTTTCCAGAATAACAATTCCTAAACTCTTTAACAACGAATTCTCTTCAATCAATTTTAAAATCTGGTCGGGTTTAATAAAGGCATAAGGAGGGTCAAGAAAAATAATATCAAAATTTTCCCCCGCAAAACCTCTCTGTAATATTCTTTGTGCATCCCCTTTCCAAACCCTGCTTTGTTCTTTGAAACCCGTTTTTTCCAGGTTCTGGTCAAGAATTTTAAGCACCGCAGGGTTTTTTTCAACAAAATGAGCCTTTTTTGCACCGCGGCTTAAAGCTTCAATACCAATACTACCGCTCCCCGCAAAACAATCCAGAAAAACGGCTGCAAAAACCTTTTCCCCGATAATATTAAAGAGAGCTTCTTTAACCCGGTCAGCGGTGGGCCGGGTAAAACTTTCTGGAGGAAGTTTCAACCGCCTCCCCCTTGCCTTTCCTGAAATTACTCGCAATCACCCACCTCCATCACCAAAAAATCGGTTATTGGTTAAAGATAGTTTTACCTGGTAATATCTCCTGGAAAGCGCCTGTCGCTTTCTTGCAAAATTTGAACATACCTGGAAGCCTTTTCCCTGGCCAAGCGAAGAAAATTTTGATGGGCAATCAGGTCAGCGAATCGGAAGGGAGTGGCTCCGTGCTGGCGGGTTCCAAAAAAGTCCCCCGCTCCCCGCAGGCGCAAATCTTCTTCGGCCAGCAAAAAACCATCATTATGTTCAACAAGGGCATTTAACCTTTTTTGGGCCAGCTCATCTTCTGCATCAGAAATTAATATGCAGTAGGATTGGTCTGCACCCCGGCCAACTCGGCCCCTCAACTGATGCAACTGGGAAAGGCCAAAGCGGTGCGCATCTTCTATCAACATGATAGTTGCGTTGGGAATATCCACCCCAACTTCAATTACCGTTGTGCTAACCATTATATCAATTGCCCCGGCCTGGAAATCTTTCATGGCTTGCGCCCTCCGCTGGGCAGGAATTTGTCCGTGGATTAGCATTAATCTAAGATCGGGAAATACTTCTTCCTGTAGATAACAGAACATATCTTCGGCGGCAACGAGTTGCAATTTTTCCGATTCCTGGATTAAAGGACATACAATAAAAGCCTGTCTGCCCTGCCCAACCTGCTCTCGAATAAATTGATAAACTTTCGGCCTGCCCGAAGTCTGCCGAATCCTTGTAACAATTGGTTTTCTTCCAGCCGGAAGTTCGTCGATAACTGAAACCTCCAGATCCCCATAAAGGGTTAGGGCAAGAGATCTGGGGATGGGGGTTGCAGTCATTACAAGGAGATCGGGTGTTCTTCCCTTGCTTAATAATGCTTCTCTCTGCTGAACTCCAAAACGATGCTGTTCGTCAATTACTACCATTGCCAGGTTAGAGAAGTTCACCTCTTCCTGAATAAGGGCATGAGTTCCCACAACAATATCGGCCTCCCCCGAAGAAATTTCCCGGTAATTTTTTTTCTTCTCCCGGGAAGTGAGGCTGCCGGTAAGCAGAACAGTTTTCAGCCCAAATTCCTGAAAAATTGGCTCCATTTTATAAAAATGTTGCTCAGCCAGGATTTCAGTTGGAGCCATGAAAGCACCCTGCCAGCCATTTTCCACAGTTTTTAACAGAGCAAGGAGTGCAATAACAGTCTTCCCCGCGCCTACATCCCCCTGTAAAAGTCTGGACATGGGAGCAGGCTTCTCCATATCCTCTTTTATTTCTTTCCAAACCTTTTCCTGGCTGGAAGTAAGGGAAAAGGTTAGTGATTTGATAAGCTTCCTGGTGTGGGAAGAGGCTACTTCATGGCAGTACCCTGTTTTTTGGCTTTTTTCTTCTTGCTTGCGGGCCAGCTTAACTTGAAAAAGGAGAAGTTCTTCGAAAACCAGCCTTTCAAATGCTTTTTTCCTCTTTTCCATGTCCGAGGGAAAGTGAACCTCCCAAATTGCCTTCTGGCGATCTGGCCAGTTCATTTCTTTTAATAATTCCTCAGGTAAGAATTCCTGGACCGCCCCAATATACTCCTCCAGGACACTATTTACCCAGCGCCGGAACTGGTTTTGATTTAAACCTTCAGTAAGCGGATATAACGGGACTATTCTTCCGCTGTGCAGGCCCCCTTCTCCGTCTAACTCAAAATTGGGGTGGATAAACTCAATCCTTTTATGCTGTTCCCAGCTTTTATCATTTATCTTTCCACTAATCAATACTTCCTGGCCAATGGAAAATTTTTTAAAAATATAGGGCTGATCAAACCAGGTAGCATAGGCAATCCCGGTCTCATCAGAAAAAGCAATCTTGAAAATATTCCGCCTTGATCGGGTCCGGATTTTATCCCGGGCTTTTACAACTCCCGCCACGGTTATCTCCTGGCCAGGTTCTACCTGGTTGATCATCCTTATCTGGCTGCGGTCCCGGTACTGGCGGGGAATATGGTAGAGGAGATCTTCAATTTTTTCAATTCCAAGTTTCCCCAGCATCTTTGCCCGGCGGGGGCCTACCCCTTTTACATCCTGGATATTTTTTTCCAGTCCAGTCACCTTCACCGCTCCTCCCAAAAAAAATCCTAATACATTCCCCTGAATGCATTAGGATTTATAATATTCCCAATTACCTTGGTGTTAGAATTATTCCTATAGCTCCAGGGCCAGTATGTGTCCCAACAACCGGACCCAGCTGGCTGATTTCAATATTCTGAGGCCCGAATTTTTCCTCTATGGTCTTTTTCAACCCTTTTGCTTCTTCTTCAGCTGCGGCATGTAAAATAGCCTGAAAGCAATTGGGGCCATGTTCTTCAATAAACTTTCCATAAAGTTCAGCAAGCCGCTGCAAAACCTTTTTATGCCCCCTTATTTTCTCCAGGGGAGAAACGTATCCCTCCCGGTCAACAGTAAGAATTGGTTTAATATTGAGTAGCGTTCCTACAAGGGCCTGGGCTTTGCCAATGCGTCCACCTTTTTCCAGGAATTCCAGGGTTTTAACCGAGAAATAAATTCGCTGGTTCTCCTGGGTTTTCTCGAGTTTTTTGAGTATTTCTTCCTTGGAAGAACCTTTTCGGGCTTCTTCAACGGCCATTCTGACCTGGAAAGCCAGGGAAGTAGTTACCGTTTTAGAATTAACAGGGACGATTTCCACATCAGAAAATTCCTTGGCTGCAAGGACTGCAGCCTGGTAGGTTCCGCTAAGTTTATCCGAAATATGAATGGAAATAATTGTGTCAAATTTTTGGGCAAGGTCTTTGTAAATTTCCACAAATCCTCCCACCGAAACCTGGGAAGTTGTGGGCAGTCGATCAGAGGTTTTCAATTTTTCATAAAACTTTTCAGGCGATATCTCGATCCCATCTAAAAAACTCTGATCCCCAAAATTAACGCTGAGTGGAGCAACAGTAATATCATATTCTTCAGCCGTTTGTTTTGTGAGATCAGCAGTGCTATCAGTTACAATCGCAATTTTCCCCAATAGGGTCACCTCCAGTTTATTCTACAGAAATTATAAGGTAATAAAGGGGCTGGTTTCCAGGGTACATCTCAACATCACAGTCGGAAAACTCCTCGGTAATCAACGCTTTAATCTCTTCGCCTTTTTCTTCGGAAATTTTCTCTCCCCGATAAACAGTAATTAAAAAGTCTTCATCGTCGACCATTTCCTTTAACAATTCCAGGGTAACCTTCCCAACATCATTATTGGAAACAAGAATTTCTCCATTGAAAAGCCCAATAACGTCCCCTTCCTTGATATCCATACCACCAACAGTAGAATCACGGACTGCAAAAGTAACTTCACCGGTTTTGATTTCTTCCAACCCTTTTTCCATCTCTTTTATAATACTCTCAAATTCTTCTTCGGGGTTGATTCTCATCATAGCAGCAATTCCCTCGGGAATCGAAGTGGATGAAAGGACAACTATTTCTTTGTCGGTTACTTCTTTTACCTGTTCCGCTGCAAAAATTACATTTTTATTGTTCGGTAATATTACGATCTTCTCGGAGGGAACTTTTTCACAGCCTGCGGCGAGATCCTGAGTACTGGGGTTCATCGACTGCCCCCCGGTAACAAGTTCATCTGCCCCCAGGCTGGTAAATATATCACCTAGACCATCACCGGCTACAACGGCAACTACGCCGAAGTCTTTTTCCATGGGTATTTCTTCTTCACTAGAAGTTTCGGGAATGGAACCGTACCTGGCTGCTGTTTGTTCTTCCATATTGTCAATTTTGATTTTACTCAACCGCCCATATTGAACAGCATAATCAAGGACCTTCCCGGGGTTATTGGTATGAATGTGAACTTTGGTAACTTCTGTTGAGCCTACAACAAGCAGGTAATCTCCATGTTGATTGAGATACTTCCTGATTTTCTCGAGGTTAATTTCCTGCCCCTTAATCAGGAATTCGGTGCAATAAGCGTATTCAAGTTTTTCCGCTTCAGCTCTTCGGGAAGGATCTGCCTGGGCAACCTTTTTCAGTTCTTTTTCCAGAGTAATATCCCCTCTCAAGGCACGGAGGTAACCTTCAAGTATCAGGCAGAATCCCCGTCCTCCTGCATCAACTACATTGGCATCCTTCAAAACTTTAAGCATTTCAGGTGTTTTTTCCAATGTTTCCTCAGCTTGCAGAAGAGTGACTTCAAGCAACTGCCGGAAATCATCGGTTTTTTCGGCTTCTTTTTTAGCCGCATTCGCAGCTTCCCGAACCACGGTGAGAATTGTTCCCTCCACTGGTTTCATAACTGCCTTGTATGCCTTTTTTGCCGCCTCCCCGAGGGCATAAGAAAATTCTTTTGGACCCAGGTGCTTTTTATTCCGAGCACCATTAGCAAAACCCCGAAAAATCTGGGACAAGATAACTCCAGAGTTTCCCCGGGCTCCCATCAAAGAACCATTAGCGAAAGCATCTAAAACCTTACCAACTTCATTCTCCTCAATATTCTCAACTTCTTTTGCTGCATCAAAAAGGGTCAGATACATGTTAGTTCCTGTGTCTCCGTCGGGAACCGGAAAAACATTGAGGGCATCAACCTCGGCCTGATTTTCATTCAACCAGAGGGTGGCTGCAACTATCATCTTTTTCATCAGCTGGGCGTCGATTTTTTCTACCTTTTTTTCTGGAGAGGGATCAGTTTGTCTCACCAATTCTCACCCCCTGAACATATACATTGATTTTGCTCACCTGTAAACCCAGGATGTTTTTCATGGTAAACGCTACTTTATCAATAATGTTGTTTGCTACTTCAGTTATATTTGTCCCATACTCTACAATAACATAAAGGTCAATCACCAGCTTATCTCCCTCGCTGTTTACAGCGACACCACGGCTTAAGTTTTCCCTTCCTAATAATTCAGCCAGTCCATCCTGGATTTTTTTAGAGGCCATACCTACCAATCCATAGCACTCCATAGCTGCCAGTCCAGCAATATTTGCAATTACTTCTTTGGAGATATGAACTTTTCCCAGTTCATTTTGAAATTCTTGGGTCATTTGAAGCTCCCCCTTTCCTATACTAACACCTTCTAATATAAAATTCTCCTTTTACCCACTGGTTCCTGCAAATACCCTTGCATCCATACCCCTTTATGTGGTAAAATAAGGTGCTGTAAAGGAGGTGGAACAATGGCTAAAGTTTGCGCCATTTGTGGCAAAGGTAATAATTCTGCTAATCGAGTTCTCCAACGAGGAAAAGCAAAGCGCCTGGGCGGTGTCGGCCGTAAAACTACGGGTATCTCCCGCCGCCAGCAAAAACCCAACCTACAAAAAATCAAAGCAATGGTTGATGGTTCTCCTAAAAAAATAAAAGCTTGCACCACCTGTATTCGTTCCGGAAAAATGGAACGTGCAATATAAAGAGAGAGGGCAAACCTCTCTTTTTGTTTTCTTGACCTATTCTATCAGACCCGCCTGCAAATTTCAAAAAGCCCAAACCCTCTATCCCCCCTTATCCCTGCTTTAACTCCGGATTACAAGCAAAAATGGGGCCTTAAGCCCCGTATCCTCGAAAAAACCTATTTTTAGTTTCTAAAACCCTCTTTCAACTTATTTTTTTGGGAACAATCCTTTTCCTTCCAAAGATATCAACCACCTCAAGACAGCATTCTTTTTCCTCCCCATCCAGGGGGAGGCTCACTTTACGGGGAAAAGGTGGCATAATCACCGTTTTTTTCTGCCCATCAATTAAAACATTGATCTCCTCCAAAAGTTCTTCCGAATCCATTTTTTCCAGCAGGTTTTCCTCTCTCAGCGGCTGTTCATAATCATGGACCTCAATTTTGATTTTTCCCCCTTTTACTTCCATGTCGGCATCCAGCCTTCCCAGGGGAAGACCGGTTTGATCATAATGAGGAAAAAGGAAAAGTTTATTATTTTTTTTGTCCAGTTTTTCAACCATCGACCAGGGATACTGTACATCCCACCAGTGGAGCTCCTCCCCACTGTCATAGTCTTTAAAAGTTTCAATTTCCTTTTCCCCAGGGCTAAAAACAGTTCTTGCCCCGGGAGAAGGATTTTTTTTGTAATATTCCTGGAACAAGTCCCCGCCTTTTTCCACAAGGAAGTTTCCGTCCCTCCGGAATTGATAGGGGTTTTTGACCCTTTTGCCGGCAAGAAAAAGACCAAAATTGTTCTGATCTATTCCAATCCACCTGCGATCAAGAGTATCAGCCGCCTCCAGGGTTGTTCCCGAACCACAAAAGGGATCGACAATTACATCTCCCGGGTCAGAGCTGCCCCTGATAATCCTTTCCAGTAGAGCGAGGGGTTTCTGGGTTGGATAGCCCAGCCTTTCCCGGGCTTGGGAATTAATGATTGGAACTTCCCAAACATCTTCGGGAGGTTTGCCCCGGGGGTTCACTTTTGTTTTTCTGCCAAATGATACTATCCCCTTTTCAGCCTGATCAAGGGTTCCTGGAGAATAAGGAACCCTGACTTCTTCCAGGTTGAACTTGTAATTATCAGATTTCGAATAAAAAAGAATTGTATCGTGTTTGCGCATATAATTTTTCTTTGTATAACCCGAGGGATCGTGGTACCACCAGATTATCTCATTGCGAAAATTCTGGGGTCCGAAAATTTCATCCATAATTAATTTAGTAGCGTGAACTGTCCGCCAGTCCAGGTGAACGAAAATGGAACCGCTTTCTGTTAATAGTTCCCGGCACTGTTCCAATCGGGCCCGGAGCATTTCCAGAAAGGTAGGGACCCCTGCACTCCAGGAATCCCGGAAACCCAGTTTTTCCACTTCCAGTTTACCGGCCCTGGTCCTAACCTTGCTGGAAAAACGGTTTCCCGTACAGAAAGGGGGGTCCATGTAAATAAGGTCGGCCTCGATACCTTTATTCAAAAGCAAGTTTAACCAGGGATAATTATCCCCCTGCAACAGGAGATTCAGCCCCCGATCTATTTCTTTTTCAGGAATTAAACGGGGTTCCCCCGGTGGTGGGGTAGAGCCCTTTCCGGGCCACTCCAGACCAATATTTTTCACCGAACACACCTTCCTCAATTATCCTTAAGAAAGCTTTCCAGTTTCCTCTCTTTAACCTCTTTTTGGAGTTCTTCTTTAAAGCGGGAAAATTCAAACTGGCCGGCCTCCCCCTTCTGCCGGTGGCGAAGAGCGACTTTTTCCGCTTCCATTTCCCGGTCACCAATAGCAAGCATGTAAGGCACTTTCTCTTTTTGGGCCTGCCGGATTTTATAACCGACCTTTTCATCTCGATCGTCAACTTCAGCCCTGATCCCTTCAATTTCCAGTTCCCGGCAAAGTTCGCGAGCATATTCCGCGTGGTTTTCACCTATGGGAATAAACCTGGCCTGGACTGGAGCCAGCCAGGTCGGGAAAGCTCCCGCGAAATGCTCGGTTATTATCCCCAAGAACCTTTCCAGGGCGCCAAATAAAGCCCGATGCAATAAAACCGGTCGATGCTCCTGCCCGTCCGGGCCCACATAGGTCAGGTCAAATCGTTGGGGTAACTGGAAATCGAGCTGAATGGTTCCCAGCTGCCAGCTTCTTCCCAGGCAATCTTCGATATGAAAATCAATTTTAGGGCCGTAAAAAGCTCCATCTCCTTCATTGAGCTGATAGGGAAGTCCTCTTTGTTCCAGGGCTGCAGCAAGTGCTTTTTCGGCCCGGTCCCAATCTTCATTACTGCCCATTGATTTTTCGGGCCTGGTGCTTAATTCCAGCCTGTATTTTAGACCAAAGGTATTGTAAATTTCCTCTGCCATGCGAATTACCCCAAGAACCTCATCAGTCACCTGTTCGGGGAGCATGTAAATATGCGCATCATCAATGTGGAACGAGCGAACTCTTAATAGCCCGTGTAAAACACCCGAAAGCTCATGGCGGTGGACCAGGCCCAGTTCGGTAACCCGCATGGGGAGTTCCCGGTAACTGTGGGGCCGGGATTTATAAATTAAAACTCCACCAGGACAATTCATGGGACGAATAGCATAGTTATCTTCATCAATTCTGGTAAAGTACATATTTTCCCGGTAATTATCCCAGTGCCCGGATTGATGCCAGAGATCTTCATTCAGGATCAGTGGAGTCCTTATTTCCTGGTAACCGTTGGTCCGGTGTAATTCTCGCCAGTACGCGGTCAATTCATTCCAGATTGCAACTCCAGCCGGGTGCAGGAAGGGAAAACCCGGCCCTTCTTCATGCATACTGAATAGATCGAGCTCTTTTCCAATCTTCCTGTGGTCTCTTTTCTTAGCCTCTTCCAGGCGATACAGGTACTGTTTTAATTCTTTTCTATCCGCAAAGGCAGTCCCATATATTCTCTGCAGCATTTTATTCTTTTCATCACCACGCCAGTAAGCTCCAGCTACACTGAGCAGCTTAAAAGCTTTTAATTGCCCGGTCCTTTCCAGGTGGGGCCCTCTACAAAGGTCAAAAAAATCTCCCTGGCGGTAAATTGACACTTCTTCCCCGGGCTCAAGCTCTTCTAATAGCTCCAATTTATAGGTTTCGTTCTCTTTTTCCAGTAATTTCCTGGCTTCTTCCCTGGACAAGACCTCCCTTTCTAAAGGAAGGTTTTCTTTGATTATTTTTTTCATCTCCTCTTCTATTTGGCCTAAGTTTTCGAGGTTAATTCTTTCATCCAGGTCAAAATCATAGTAGAAGCCGTCTTCAATTGCCGGCCCGATACCCAGCTTAACGTTTGAATAAAGCCTTTTTACCGCCTGTGCCATTACGTGTGCTGCGGTATGGCGATAGCTTTCCAGGTTTTGGTTTTCCATATCCTCTGCCTCCTTGCTTGATTTTTATAATAAAAAACCCCTCGTCTCAAATGTAGAGACGAAGGGTTCGCGGTCCCACTCTACTTGGCTCGGGTTAAGCCCTCTCTCCAGTATTAACGGCCTGCGCCGGGCTTGCTTAATCAGGTAAACCTTTTCGGCAGCCAGCTCTCGGGTGGTTTTCAGTGCGGTTTCCTGAGGAAAACTTCCAGCCGTGGTTTTCCCTCTCTGCCAGTAGGGCACACCTACTCTTCCCGGTCATCGCTTTTTTTGCTTTGCCTAATTTTACCCGGTTTTTTTTCTTTTGTCAACTTTCCGGTTTTAAAATTTAACCCTGACGTTTTCTCTCTCCTCTGTTTTGGCTTCGAAATAAGGTTCCTCTGTAAAATTAAAAAGCCTGGCCAGAATTAAGGTTGGAAACTGCCTGATTGCAGCCCGGTAGGACATAACCTTATCATTGTAATTTCGGCGAACCCTTTCGATGCTGTTTTCAGTTGAAGATAATTCCTGCTGTAACTGGAGGAAATTTTGATTTGCCTTGAGGTCAGGATAGGATTCCGCGACAGCAATCAAACGTCCCAGGACACCTCCCAGCTGGTTTTCCGCATCAATTCTCTCTTCTGTATTCTGTGCCTGGGCTACCATATTACGGGCTTTTGTTACTTCTTCAAAAACTTCTTTTTCATGCTTGGCATAGCCCTTTACTGTCTCAACAAGATTGGGAATCAGGTCAAACCTTCTTTTTAACTGGACGTCAATCTGGGCCCACGCACCTTCAACACTGTTCTTTTTTCTAAAAAGAGCGTTATAACCCATCAGTCCCCAAAATGCCAATAAAACTATAACAATAAAGAAAATAATCATTCCAATTCCCCACCCTTTCCCTTATATTTTTCTTTAATACAATATTAAAATGATAGTAAAATTATACCAGTATTTTTTCCAGCCTGTCAATTATTTTCCAATACCAGTCGCTCAAGGGTTGCAATTGCAGTCCTTATTTCTTCTTCGGTGTTGAAAAAACCGGGACTGAAACGCAGGGTTCCCCCGGGAAAGGTTTGCAGGGCCCTGTGGCCCGCGGAACAGCAGTGCAGGCCTGACCTCACAAGAATGCCCTCCTCACCCAGCTGATATGCTAAAATACCCGTGTCCTGTCCTTCCACAGTAATGGAAACAGTAAGAACATTTTCTTCCCCGGAAACACCTATTACTTTAACACCCGGAATTTGGCCAAATCCTTTAATTAATTTCCCCGCCAGGGTTTTTTTCTTTGCTCCAACCCGATCCAGCCCTTTTTCCAGGATATATTCAATTCCCTTTCTCAGGCCGATTATACCCGGAGTATTGGGAGTGCCGCTTTCCATTTTGTCGGGCAGAAAATCGGGTTGAAATTCGCTATCAGAAATACTCCCGGTTCCACCCTGGATTATGGGGTTAATAGCCCGGGCTGCCTTTTCACTGAGGAGCATCCCTCCCGTTCCAGGAGGACCGAATAGCCCTTTATGTCCGGTAAAAGCAGTTATATCAATTCCGGCCTCCTGGGCATCTACAGGAATGCTTCCGGCAGTCTGGGCTGTATCAACCACAAAAAAGGGGTTCCGTTCTTTTAAAACCGCTCCTACCCTGGGAACGGGTATAATCTTTCCGGTAATATTGGAAGCGTGGTTGAGAACTACAACCCTGGTCTGCGGCGTGAGCAGGCTGATAAAATCATCTTCAGCAAAATCCTGCCGGGAAAAAGGGTAAACCGAAAGAGAAATCAATCCTTTTTTCTCCATGGTTTTTAAAGGACGCCAGACAGCATTATGCTCAAGATCAGAGGTAATTACATGGTCCCCTTTCCTTAAAAGTCCATAAAAAGCAAAGTTTAAAGACTGAGTTACATTCTGACTGAAAACAACGTTTTCTGGGGAATAACATCCAAAAAAACCCGCAACCGTTTCCCGGGTTTTTAATATTTCTCTTCCTGCTTCTAAAGAACATTCATACCCGCCCCGTCCGGGATTGCAGCCCTCTTCTTTTAGAAAATGACTCATGGCTTCAATAACTACTGCTGGTTTGGGCCAGGAAGTAGCTGCGTTATCAAGGTAGATTTTTCTTGTCAAGTTAACTCGCTCCTTTCTTTTAAAAACAGGAAAAATTTTTCAACCCAGCCCGGGAAAACCCTCCTGGGGTTGTAAACCACATAAAAATTCCTGTATAAATCGAGTCCCTTGATAAAAAATTCCCCCAACTCATCAGCTTTATTTAACGCTACTGAAGAAATAACCCCTACTCCCAATCCCTGCCGGACGTGGTTTTTTATCCCTTCCAGGCTGTTGATTTGCAGGTAAACTTTAAAGTTTTCCAGGGAAAAACCCCTGGAAGCTAAGCCATCGCTCAATATCTTTCTGGTTGCAGAACCAGGCTGGGGAACAATTAATGGCTTTTCAAGAAAATCTTTAATTTCTATTTCCTTACCCTGCCAGGGATGTCCCCCGGGGATTATCCCAACCATTTTATCCCGGTAAAGAAGAAACTGCTCCAGGTCTTTTCCCAGCTCCCCTTCCCCGGTTAACCCCAGATCACTTTGATAACTGGCAACCAGTTCCCTGGCTTTCTGACTGGGGGTAAGGTTGAGAGAAAAAGAAATATCCGGATTTTCTTTTTGAAAGCTACCTAACAACCGGGGTAGCAAATAGGTTCCGGGAGTTGATGATGCAGCTATCTCTATTGTGCCTTTTGTTTCAACTTTAAACCGGGATATCTGCTCAAGACCTTTTTCTTTCATATTTATTATATCCCGGGCTATGGGAAAAAATTCTTCACCTGCAGGGGTTAAAACAACTTTTCTCCCTCTCCTCTCAAAAAGAGGAGACCCAACCTCTCTTTCCAGTTGAGCGATATGGGAACTAACAGTTGGTTGAGTTAAAAAAAGGCTCACAGCCGCCCGGGAAAAAGTTCCTTTTTTAACCACTTCAACAAAAATTTCTAATCTGTGGAAATCCACCCCAATCCCCCTTTTTTTTATTGGCTGTATCTATATATTATATTTATTCTATTTATATTTGCAATTTACTTTTTCCTCTTTTTGCCTTTATAATATTTACATTGGAAAAAATCAAAGAGGAGCTTGCAATGAGCAGCAATAAACTCGTTATCATCGCAGGAATTCTTGTCGGTTTGCTTGGTGCTTCCCTGGTTTTGTGGGGCAATCCCCTGAATATGGGTAACTGTGTGGCCTGTTTCGTAAGAGATATAGCAGGGGAACTGGGGCTCCATCGAGCAGCCCCGGTTCAGTAACTCCGGCCAGAAGTAATTGGTTTTATTTTAGAAGTCTTTATTCTCTCTATTTTTACTGGGGAATTAAAACCCCCTGGAGGTTCAGCCCCCTTAATTCGGTTCTCCCTGGGGGTGATTATGATGATAGGGGCCCTGGCCTTACTGGGTTGTCCCCTGCGGATGCTTTTGCGCCTGGCAGCGGGGGATCTGAATGCCCTGATCGGATTTTTTGGATTTGCTGGGGGGATCTGGGCCGGAGTCCAGCTTTAAACAAAACCAATGGGTTTATTGTCCCAGCTATTATGGCTATTTTATTGATAATTTTCGTTTTATCTCCTGGAATTTTTCTTTCCAGTACTACAGGGCCGGGCTTTTAAGAGCCCCTTTATTGCTGACTCTGGGGGCAAGGTTGTTAGTGGGTATCCTGGCTCAGCCCAGCAGGCTCTGCACAGTTGGTGCCTTAAGGGATTTATTCTTAATAAAAATTCCCATCTATTTCTTGGTATTGTTGGGATATTTGCCGCAGCGCTTGTGAGAAATATTTTCCTGGGAAATTTCTCCCTCGGCTTTACCGAACAGCCCGTTGCCCATACTGATGCTAGCTGGAATTTCCTGGGTTTAGGGTTTGTTGGCTAAACTGCAGTAATGCTCGGGGGCTGTCCTCTCCGCCAGTTAATACTTGCTGGAGAAGGTAATACCGATTCCGGGCTGGTTTTTATGGGTATGCTTGCCGGGGCAGCCCTTTCCCATAATTTTGGGCTGGCAGGCTCCCTTACCGGGCTGGAACTGCCCGGCCGGGTAGCCGTAATTTTCGGCTTTGTTTTTACCCTTGCCATTGCAGGGAGCGTAATAATTTTTAATAAAAAGTAAAGGAGGTCCAAATTAATGAGCGAAATTACTATAGACGCCCGGGAACTTTCCTGTCCAGTACCTGTTTTAAAAACCAGAGAAACAATTCTTAGCCGGGAAGTTTCCGAATTTAAAGTCCTCGTTGATTCCGAAGTTGCCCGCGATAATATTTGCAACCAGGCCGAATTAGAAATTTTTTCTTTTTCCATAGAAAACCAGGGTGAAGATTACCTGATTACTTTAAAACAAAGGAAATAAAATGAATAAAAAAGATTTCTGTGCAATTACATTTCCCAGCACCCATCTCGCGTTACGCTGGGAAACTCTGGCCAAAAAAGAAAATTTAGAAGTAAAAATTATTCCGGTTCCCCGCCAGATTAGTTCATCCTGTGGACTTGCTGGAAAATTTGCCTGCGGGGAATTAGAAAAGGTTTTAAGATTCTGTACAGAAAAAACTATCGATTTTGAAAATATCTACCGATTCCCTTCCGGGAAAAAAGGAAAACCCGAATTACTCAAATAAAAAAGGCTGTCTAACCCCTCGCAGTTCTGGGATAGCAGCCTTTTTAAATTTTCCTTTGATTTTTCCGGAACAAACGCAGGTCGATTTCCCTTTTTTCTTTTCTGGATTCTTCAGCTGCCAGGGCAAGCAAGTGACTTTCTAGAGATGTATCCACTCCTGAGGAAATTTCAAGTTGTTCTCCCTCGAGAAACCTGGTAAAACTGTCCATTAGCCCACCGTCTCCCCCGCCATGATCGCCGCTATCGGGAAGCAAATTAATTGCTTCCTTTTCCTCCCCAAAAATTTCTACCTCAATTTTCCCACCTGCAAAATCACCCCTGATTTCACCCTCACTTCCAAAAAGGTTTGTCGTGCGGTTGATCTCACCTGAAAAACCTGTAAGGGCCAACTGGACAATTAAATCATCTTCGAATTCCATTTCCACAGTTTGCAGATCAGGTACATCATTGTCACAGGCAAAAACACATCTTCCGTAAGGGCCATCTTCCAGGGCTTTTTTTATCCCCTCCGGAGTTAAATCCTCGGTTATAGCTGTTACCGGCCAGTCAGTATTCCCGGAAAGATAGATTTTTGTTGCAGAATAGGGGCAGCTTTTTTCCAGCGGACATTGCAGACATCTATCCCCGGCTTCCCCGGGTTTATTATCAGAATTGAAAAAAGAAAGCTGACCCCGGGATCTCAGGGAAATACATTTTTGCGGGAGCCACCAGTACAAAAGATCAAGATCATGACAGCACTTGGCTAAAATTATCGGGCAGCTATCCTCTTCTTTTCCCCAGTTACCCCGGACAAAACTATGGGCAAAGTGGAAGAAACCAATTTTTTCGGTATGTTGAATCAAACGGATTTTTCCAACTGCTCTTTTATCAAGGAGTTCTTTGATTTTTTGAAAAAACCTGGTATACCTGAGGACATGAGCTACAAGAATTTTCTCAGGATGAGCCTGATTTGCTCCGGCGAGTAAAAGCAAATCTTCAATTTTAGTTGCCATTGGTTTTTCTAAAAGCACTTTGCACCCTTTTTGCAAAGCTTTTAAGGTTGGATCCAGGTGATCCCTATCCATTGTGGCAACAATTACCCCATCCAGGTCTTCTCGGGCTGACAGTAAATCTTTCCAGGAAGAAAAAACATCACCAGATTCCAGGCCGTGTTCACCTGCCACCAGGTGGCGACGCTCTTTTTGGGGCTCGGCCAGAGCAACAAGTTTAAGGCGTTCTTTATTCTCGAGAATATATTTACTATAAACTCTACGTCCCCTGTTGCCTGCCCCCAGCAAAGCTAATCTTTTTGGTCTTTCCATATTATCACCTTTCAAACCTTAAAGTTTGTGCTTCCTCCAGGCGAAATAAACGCCCGTGGGGATCGAGCCTGATGGAAAGATAATTTTCCTCAACAGGAAGAATTATTTCATTGGCTCCCCGGGCAATACGGGGGTTAATCACCCTGGCCCCCCAGGGGTACTCAATAATAATGTCCACTAAATGGCGTAGTTCCTGATTGCTTGTAACCACAAGATACAACTGGTCCTGGGAACCCTCGATTACCTGTTCAATAAAGAGCTCTACAGGAGTAGAACCCTGCAGCCAGTGGCGGAAAAAATAGGAGTAATTTTCTTGAAAATTTTTATGAGCAGAAATTTCCATGGCCTTAACCAGATCAGTTTCTGGACTGCTCCTGATTTCCCTGATGAAATTAAAAAGGGTTTCTTCACCATAGGTCCTTTTTATTCCATCGAGCATAAGGACACTCTTGTAATAGGGAACAGGAGAATATTCCAGGTAGGAATATTGGATAAGGGGTTTGGTTGCAGGGGCTCTTTGCAGGCGACCTGCTGCATTTCTAATCCTGTTATCATAATCAAGCTCTCCAAAGCGCTGTCCGGTACTCCAAATGGCCAGGTATTCAGTAAAACCCTCCATATACCATTGCCCACCCCAGAGATTGGCAAGGGAAATGGTCTCAAAATGAAACCAGTAATGGCCAATCTCATGGGCTAAAAGTGTATGAAAATCACGATTCTCCTGATCCTCTGCATACTTTTCCAGGGAGGCCCGGTTGAGCAAAACCAGTCCATCAGGATAAAAAGTTCCCTTTTGTTTGCTGTCAACAATTGCCAGGGTGAAATTTTCCGGGCCGGCCGGACCCAATTTGTTATTATACTGGCTGAAAATATCATCAGCTAGTTCAGCTAGATCCTCGGTTAGCTGGTTTAATTCCGGTGGCAAAAACAAATTCATAAAACGCGATGAACCCAGATAGAAAAACTCTTCAAATGGATGAAAAACAATTGAAGAAAGCATTCCGCTCTGCCAGATGGTTTGATTAAAGCCATCTTCTTTCCTGACCTCTATAAGGTCTCCCCCGGTTACCCCCAGCATGGGTTGGGGGGAATTTAAGCGGACAACCTGGTTAACATCCCGGAAGTTTTCCAGGTAAGGCCCCAAAACCACTGGTTGCCAGAGGGACAGGATATCAAAATAGGCCCCTTCTTCACTGCTATACCCTGGACTCCTCCCAAAAATTCCTTCATGAGGTCCTTCGTACTGCAGGGCCAGAGTAAATTCTTCATTTCTCAGGTCCCGGGGAACTCCAATAAACTTAAGTGCCCATATTTCACGGGAACCAATTTCCCGGCCGTTTATTTGCATTCCCTTAATTTCCAGGTGCGGAGAAAAAGCGAAAACCAGAAAAGACCGGGGGTTTTGGGAAGCAGGAATAATTTCCATTTCAACTGCAAAATCGGCCCGGGCTTTTTCCGGATTATAGGTAATTTCCATTTCCATGTTTTGCAAGCTGTAAGTTCCCAGAAGTTCAGCAGTCTTTTCCAAAAGGACAAACTGAAATTGCCGGAAAATTACGAGCAAAAGCAGAACACAAAGGATAATAAATACTACCTTATAGGCTCTTTTCAAAGACAATCACCTTTAATCGAGGCGATGCAAACGCCTTAATTTTCCAAGCAAAAAACTCCAGCATCTATATCTTTCTAAATTTCATCGGGGCGTTCGCTGAATACAATATCTTCGGAGTCATAGGTAAATTCAATTAAATGGGGCCCCATGTAAATCGGAGCTTCACACCTTAAGGCCAGGGCGATACCATCACTTGGCCTGGAGTCAATAACAATCTCTTTATCTCCCTGCTTTAAATATAATTCCGCATAAAAAGTTCCATCATTTATATCACAAATAACAACTTTTTCAACAACAACATCAAGATTGTCGCATACAGAACGCAGGAGATCATGGGTCATAGGACGCGGAACAGCTTTGCCTTGTAGGGTTAGAGCAATCGCCTGTGCCTCAAAGGGACCAACCATTATGGGCAAAAAATTCTTTTCTTCTTTATCAGCCAGCAGCACAGAAAAACTACCATCTTTAATCAGGGCTACGGTTTTTACCTTCATTTCCAGCATCCTCTTCACCTCCCTTTCCTCTATTATACAGGTGCCCAGAAAACAATACAACTTTATTCTTTTAAAAACCGGGGTTTTAAAAACCCCGGCTTTAATAATTTTTTATGAAATTTTGAGCTAATAGGTAATTTGCGGAAAAAAACCCGCTTTGTCCTTACATCTGGAAGCCTTACGGGGAAATTATTGGCCTAAGGACTATTAATCCTGGCAAGTAGAGCGAACTGAATAAACCTTTTCTTCCTGGTAACCAATCCTGACCCGATAAAACCCGCTGAACTTTTGATCAATTTCCTGCTCACCGGTATCAATTTTTAATTTCCCATCGGGAATTGATTCCAATTTGCTTTTTGAAGCTATTATTATAATATCCTCTTTACCCATTTTCCGTAGGACCTCCGGGCTGAATTGTTGATTCCCTCTCCCAAAAACAAAACCCTGGCCTCCTATTGGTGTGACCAAAATTTTGCATTCCCCCTTTTCCTGGAAGGAAAGAATGTCTTTTTCACCGACATCGAGAGCAAGGAGTTTTCCATCTTTAACCACATCTACTCCAAGCAGAGTATACTCAAGTTCGAGTTTTTCCATGACCCGCCGGGTTGTAGTCCCCGGGCCAATAAAAAAACAGGTTCCTTTTTGCATATCCTCAACTATCCGTTCTGCTATTCCGTCCAGGATAGCCTCCTGTCCTTCTTCCTGAACTCCCGTTTTTAATCCCTGGATAAACCTGTTATCTGCAGGAATTTTTAAATATCCAAAAAGTTTTGCTGAAACCCTTCCCTCCCTGAAAGCTGCTTCATCGATATCCATAACTTCTGCTTCCACAAGATTATCTATTTCTCCCCGGAAAAAATTCAAAAGAACCTGACCAGCATCAGCGGGAGTGTTAGCAAAAACTCCGGAGTGAATCTTAACTCCAGCAGGAACTCCTAAAACGGGGAGGGAAGCATCAATTGCTTTAAAAACATCCCTGGCCGTTCCATCTCCTCCTACAAAAACAATCAGGTCAACCCCTATTTTCTCCAGTTCCCGAGCAGCATTAACAGTATCATCTGAACTGGTTTCTCCATCGTTCAGTTCAAGGGGAATAACTTCGTATTCCAGTTCCAATTCTTTTAGGATTTTTTCTCCCATATCGCCAGGACAGGTCCAAACCTTTACTTTATCTTTCAACTGCTGCAGGGTAGACATGGCTTTTTTAGCCCTTGCGGGGGAAAGAGGTTGTGCTCCCCTTGCCCGGGCTTCAGCCAGGATATCGGGTCCGTCGGTTCCCTTTAACCCGACTCTTCCTCCCATCCCGGCGATGGGATTGACAATAAGTCCTAATTGCTTCATTATAGTTTCTTCCTTTCTTCCACAAGCCCTAAAAATTCCTTATTTATCCAGTTTAAAATTTTCCGCCATTTTCATTAAATCATCAGCCAGCTCTTTCAGTTCTGCACCGGCCCGGGAAATCTCCTCATTACCTTACTGATTGCTATCGCTAATCTTGCTGACTTTTTCCACGTTTTTAGGAATCTGATCGTTGGTGGCTGAATGTTCTTCCATGGCAGCAGCTACATCCCTCAATAGTTCGGACATTTCTCAATTACCCCTACCATTTCCTCCGTAGTTGAAGATTGTTCCCGGGTGGTTGATGCCACTTCCTGGATCAGGTCATGGATTTTATCCGCCGCCAAACTCACCCTCTTGCTCTGTTCTGCTTCCTCATTAACGTTTTGAGCAATGGATTGGATGCCCCTGATTACTTCTTCCGCAGCTCCAAAAAGCTTTTTAAAAGCTTCCCCTGTCTCCTGGACCAGGGCAACTCCATTTTCAACTTCCTCCCGGCCTTTCTAGCTAGTATTGACTCCCTGGGAAACATCACCCTGAATTCCTTTAATTAACCAGGCAATATCTTTTGGCCCTTCCTGGGATCGATCTGCAAGGTCGCCAATTGCGCCAGCTACAACCGCAAACCCTTTCCCGTTTTCACCTGCCCGGGCCGCTTCAATCGAAACATTCAAAGCGAGTAAATTTGTTTGCTCGGCAATATCATCAATTACTTCAATAATATCCCCTATTTTCCCTGCCGATTCTCCAAGCGAATTAACTACCCTGGCCAGTTCCTGGACTGCTTTTCTTATTTCTTTAATTCCCTGGATAACCTGTTCTACCTTTTGCTGACCATCTCTGGTCACGGAATAAGCCTCTTCCATTTGTTTTTCAGTAGCCCGGGTAACAGTAACCGATTCATTAATAGTTGCGTCCACTCCACCCAGGGATTCAGTAACCCCGCTAATTTCATCAGTAACCTTCTGGATGTTTTCGGCAACAACCTGGAAGGTAGAATTCATATCCTGAGCACTATTAACTACCCCCTCAGAGTAGTTGGCTGCCTCCTTGACATTTCCCGAGGATTCATTGATTGATGCATTCATTTCTTCAATGCTGGCCACCAGATCCTGAATTGACTCATTCTGGCTGGTAGAATCGGAAAAAAGTTGACCGGCCGTAGTTGCAATATTCTCAGAGGAGAAATCTATTCTGGATGAAGCTTTTTGCACTTTTTCCAGGCTTTCCCGGAGGCCATGAATCATTTTAGCAAAAGCCTGACCCATTTGCCCGATTTCATCCTGGCTTTTTATTTCCGGTTTAACAGTTAGATCACATTTCTCGGCTTCTCCCATTTTACCCCTTATATGTAAAACCGGTCTTGTAATAGAGTTGGAAAAAAAGTAACTTGCACCCAGAATTACCCAGCTTCCCACTGTCATAATTAATATTATTCCCCGACCCAAAACCTGGTTCCCCAGGAAATCTTCATATTCTGCTTGGTGGATAAATTCCATATCTCCCTGGTTGATCGAACCCGCGAAGACCTCCACTTCTTCTGATTCAATATACTTCTGAAAAACAGAACCCCGGTCAAAAGGTTCCTGGCGAGTCTTGGAAAGAAGAAGTCCTTCCTGGTTAATTAAAAAAACATCACTGGTTTCTCCAAGGCTGGCTACTCCCCCTCATCGATAACCGATATCTACAACCCCCAGGAGGGGATCCCTGCCGATAGGAGCTGTAACAACCATTGCATTCTCCCCAATTTCTTCAGAGAAGAAAAATTCTGACCAGCCCACAGAACCATTTAAAGCTTCTGCCACAAAACTTTCCTCTCCCATTTCCAACCCAATTTTATCTTCGTTTGTACTGTAAACAATTTGTCCCTCTGGATCATGGTAAAAAAGGATAAATAACCAAATTCCTGCAAACCGGATTCCGCAAAACTCTCCAGGACATTCCGCCTGCTCCTCCACATTGAACTTTCCAGGTCATAACCGCGCAAATCTTAAATAATTAAGGGTATCATTCGCATCTGCAGTCCGGGAAATAAAAAGGGCGTCCCACTCTCTTTCCGCAAAAAATCCTGAACATTGGCCGTAGCCTGTTCTAAGAACAGGTCATTGGCCTTCAGGACCTCTTGCCGGATATTATTTTGTGAAGACCTGTAGCTGATTAAACCAATTCCCAGCATGGGCAAAAGCCCAACGATCAAAAAAACCAGGACCAGCTTTCTTTGTAGTTTATTAAATATAAAGCCACCTCCAGATACTTTAAGGGAGTTTTTCTAGAAAATTACCGCGATGCTTAATAACTATTGAAAGAAAAAATCTCCTCAAGCCTTTTTCTTTTCCTTTGCCCCTTTTTTTCATTTTCAGGGTAACCCACGGTAATCAATAACCCTACTTCTTTATTATCGGGTATCTGGAGAATTTTTTTTAATTTTTTTTCATCAAACCAGCCAATAATGCATGTGCCCAGTCCCAAACTTGTAGCCTGCAAACAAAAATGCTGGGCAGCAATTCCCAGGTCAATATACTGAAATTGTTTCTTTTTGATTTTTCCTCCCAGGCGGGAAGTTAAATTTCCCGGCTCACAGACAATTACCACAATCACCGGGGTTTTTTGAACAAACTGGTTTATGGGCAGGAGGGGATTATTTGCAGTCTGGGCAACCTTTTCCCTGATTTCCGGTTGGTCAACAATAATAAATTTCCAGGGCTGGGAGTTGCAGGCTGAAGGAGCTAAAAGAGCCGCCTGAACGCAATTGATCAATTTTTCCCTTTCCACTTTTTGGTCCAGGTAGGCCCTAATACTTTTTCTTTTTTGGGCTAATTTCAAAAAATCCATCCTAACACCTTTTACTTTCTGGGAGGTGCGGGTCCAAAAAACTGGTAATAATCAACCCGGATATTCCCGTTGAACAGTTTCCTTTTCTTGTTCGCCTTTTTGCCAAAAAACCTTTCAAAACCTGGATGAGCAGTTAAAACATAAAAAGACCAGGTGTCAAGTTTATTAAAAACCCTACCCATTTTTTTATATAAGCTTTCTGCATTTTTTACTTCTTCCAGCCGTTCCCCGTAAGGTGGGTTGCAGATAATTTTTCCGTGCTTTTTTCGCGAATTTAACTCTTCGAGTTCCTGTTCCTGGAAATGAATTATTTCCTCAAGTCCAGCCCTGGAAGAATTTTTCCGAGAAATTCTTACAGCCCTGGGATCAAAGTCGTACCCCATAATATAAAAATCCGGGTCTTTATTTATTTTGGAATAAGCTTCCTCCCGGTTGGCCTTCCAGAGTTTTTTGCCCATCTGGGGCCACTCTTCTGCAACAAACTTCCTATTCAACCCCGGAGCAGTATTTGTCCCTATAAGCCCGGCCTCAATTGGTATTGTCCCCGAGCCGCAAAAAGGATCGATCAACGGAATATCCGGTTTCCAGCGGGCGAGGTTAACTAAAGCTGCAGCCAGGGTTTCTTTTAGGGGCGCTGTGCTTCCCGCTTCCCGGTAACCCCTTTTGTGAAGTCCGGAACCAGTAGTATCAATGGAAATCGTTGCAATGTCTTTAAGCAGGGCTACTTCAATTTTGTATAAAGGTCCTGTTTCTGCGAACTGCTTTATTCCAGTTTTCTGCCTCATTCTTTCCACAATTGCTTTTTTGGAAACAGACTGACAGGCAGGAACACTGGAAAGCTGAGATTTAACCGATTTTCCATCTACCGGAAAACGGGCTTCAACAGGAAGAATATCCGGCCAGGGAACCTCTTTAATCCCTGCAAAAAGCTGATCAAAGGTTTTAGCCTCAAATTCCCCCAGTTTCAAACGCACCCTGTCTGCAGACCTTAACCAGAGGTTGGTAAGGCAAATATCTTTCTCTTTTCCCTTAAACTCAACCCTGCCGGGTTCAATTTTAAGATCGCTATAACCAAGTTCCTTTAATTCCTGGGCTACAACAGCTTCCAGCCCAAAGGTTGCTGTGGCAATTATATCCAGTTTCATATTATAAATCATCCTGACTTGCTGAATTTATTTTTTTGCAGAAGGTTTCTGGGGATAGAAAAAAAGAGCCATTTCATATAATTCTGTATTTTCTTCCAAAACCGGCTTGGACCTTTCCATCATTTCCTTTAAGAAATCTTCTATCCTTTGTTTGGCCCAGTTGAAATCTTCTGGTTCAAATTTAAATTGATGAAAACTGATCCGACCCCGTTCAACAAATTCGTTATCAAACCCGACCATGGTCTGGGCAAAATCGGCCAGGCGGTCAATCAGCATTTCTCTAAAAGAATCCATGCCCTCTTCTTTTTCCAGCAATTCTTTTTTGACCCGGTAATACTTTGCAACAGGCAGATAACACTCTTCCCCCTCTTCGGTAAATACATCCACAAAACCAATGGCCAACAGTCCGTGGAGATAACCTTCAACTTCCCCGGGTTCTATTCCCAGCAACTCCGAGATCTCCTGAACCGTACAGGAACCTTTTTGCTCCATAATTTTAAAAATCTTGTTGTGAACGGGGTGGGCAAGAGCTTTGATCTGCTCAATTTCAACAATATCCAGATTGTCCAGCCTGGGCTCCCTTTTTTTATCCAAGCTAAAAACCCCCTTCAATTTTATTCGCCCGCGACTTCCCAACCAATGACCATCCTTTTTATGGTAATCTGCAGGGGGAGTCCCCTTTTTTCCCAGTAAGAGGCCCTGAAACGAACTTCCCGGGTTTGAGCCGGGTCCAGCCCCGCAAAACTATCACTAGAACTGTTATTCAACCAGAAAACATGTTCATGATTTTTCTCTTCATCTTCCTTCTCGGATTCCTCCTGCTCTTTACCCAGAACAACCTGAAGTCCAGCAACTCCCCCCGAGGTCAAAACTTCCCATTCCAGGCGAATAAAAGTAACTACAGCTTCAGGTGGAATACTATCTAAATCTTGCAGATCCCATTTTGCCGGGTAAGACCAAATATTGGGGTGAGTAACCTGCAAAACAGCGGGTTTCGGTTCCCAGACGGTTAAAGTTCCCTGTTGAGCGGATCCCAGGGCATGTCACCCGTTAAAAATACTCCTATTAACAGCAAAATAGTTGAATTTTTTAACATAAATATCCTTCCTTTTATTAACCCCTTATACTTACCAGGGGTTCTCCAAAAACAAAAAAGCGCAGCCTGATTTTCAGGCGGGAGGCAGCATAGTCCGGAATAATAAAAAAAGTTAAATTATCTTTTTCTACCCTTTTAAATTCATCTTTTTGGACAGGTTCACCTGCGGACACGGCAGGAAAGGGGGTATATCCTCCTCAACCCCCGTAATACACTTTTTTAATCGTAAAAACCTTTCCCATATTTTCCAGTTTTTTCTGTGCCCGGGGAGTAATTTCAATTCCCACTTAAACATCCTCCTTCCAGATCAAGCAATTTTCTTTTTAGGAACAATCCGCCACCAAATCCAACTAAATTACCGTTTCGACCAATAACCCGGTGGCAGGGAACAATAATTGCCAGGGGATTTTTATTGCAGGCACCCCCTACAGCCCTGGCTTTACCCAAACTCCCAAGTTTTTTTGCAATATCCCCATAGGTTCGGGTCTCTCCATAAGGAATATTCAGAAGTTCCTGCCAAACGGAACCCTGAAATTCTGTCCCTATTAGCAGGTAAGGAATATCGAAGCTAAACCTTTTTCCCTCGAGATATTCCGAAATTTCTCGGGCTACCTTTTCTAAAAGAGGATTCTTTTTTAAATCAATTTTTTCTTCCTCCTGCGGAAGGGAACCCGGCAGGTGCAGGGAAACCAATTTATTTTCTTCCCAGGTTGCTCCCCAACTCCCCCATTCATTTTCCAGGAAAATACCAGTCTTCATTAGAAATCCCAGTCCAGGCGTGGTTTGGGCATTAGAAAAACCCGGTCAAGTTCTTTTAAAAGATCTTCAGGAGCACAAAGATCATCACTTAAAGCAAGCCCGGTTGCCGGTAAAGATCCCATCCACATTCTGGTAAAAACCCCGACTGAGGTTTTAAGAGTAGGTAGGCCGTTTTTTAAACCCCGTTTTATTTCAGATTCCGTCCCAATTGTCAGGTGATATTCTCCTCCGACCCCCTGCCATTCTTCCTCCGGGGGCAAAAATTTTTCAACTGGATCTATTAATTCCAGGTTAAAAGAGATTTCTCCACCGGGCAGATGCGTATTAATTATACAATTTTCCAGATCCAAAATCCGCAGCTGCCAGTAGGCCAAAGCCCGGTTTTTGACCTCATGCTTTCCACCTTTGGAAATCCTCGAGCTTTTCATCGGTTGTTTGAGGAAATCCTGGAGCTGCACTCCGGCAGGTTCAGCAATTCTAACCAGGTTAACCTGGTCCCCCAGGTCCCGAAGCAGGCTTAATAGTTCTAAAAACTGCTGGTTTTCCCTGTATATAGCCCAAAGTACGTCGTAAGGTCCGTTTTCCACATCATCAGGGCTAATCCAAAAATGATGGGTGAGTTCGCCACTATCTGGATCGCGAAAACCCAGGCCAAAACCACTATCCTTGTATAACAGATCGGCTCTTGTAACTTTAGGGGGATAGAGGTTAACCGAACCATGTTTTTGCAGTCTTTGCAACCTGTTTTCGTGCATTTCTTGAAAATCTTTAGCTCCCAGCCGGCAGGGAGCGCGGTTCGACTTGGGAACCTTCAGATCAGCAGGATCAAAAGAAAGGTGATGTTCATAAGGGCCGGTACCAAAACCCAGGAGATTGTAATAACCCTGTTCAAACATCCCCAGTCCCGCTATTTTTTTACCCGCAGCAGCCTCCCGGGCCAGGGCGAGGGCAGTGACTTTGCCTGCCAGACCCCTTTTCCTGGAAATCCTGCTGGTGGTAACTGCGGCAACTGCATGCAGGGGGAGTTTCACCTCATTATAATTTAAATCTCCAGAAATACTAAAAACAGAAGCTTCAGCGGCTCCATTCAACTCTGCAACCATAATTCTGGAGCTTTCCACAAAAAATTTAAAAATTTCCTTGTCTTCTTTTGGTTCCAGCCAACCGATTTCTTCCCAGGTTCTTTTAATTTCCTGATAATCCTTTTCAATGTACTTTCTAATTTTCATTATTTTCTCCTTGCCCTTTCTTTATTTTCCCTCGCGGTGTAATAAATAAGGATTGCGTTGAGCTGTAGGCATAATAACCAGGTCCTGGATATTAACATGTTCAGGGGAATTTACCACGTAAAATACAGCATCTGCAATATCCTCAGGCTTCAATGGTGCAAATCCTTCATAAACCTTTGCGGCCCTTGTTTCATCCCCCTTAAATCTGACCCTGGAAAATTCCGTTTCAACTGCCCCGGGATCAATACTGGATACCCTAATATTGGTACCATAAAGGTCAATGTTCATCCCTTCATTTATGGCCCGGACAGCATATTTTGTTGCACAGTAAACATTCCCCGAGGGGTAAACCATGTGCCCAGCAATACTCCCGATGTTTACCACGTGCCCCTCGTTTCTCTCTACCATAACCGGCAAAATCACCCGGGAGACATTAAGAAGACCTTTTACATTTGTATCAATCATTCTGTCCCAATCGGTGAAATCACCCTCATGCAATTTATTTAGCCCACTGGCCAAGCCAGCGTTATTAATCAATATATCGGGCAACAGGCCTTCTTGTTTGAGTTGGCCGGCCCAATCTTTAACTTTCTCCCGGTCACAAACGTCTAGTTCATAAATTTTTACAGTCGCCTGGTTTTCCTTAAGCAAATTTTCTTGCAGGCTAGCAAGTTTTTCTTTGCGCCTGGCAACTAAAAGCAAGTTTGCTCCGTGGGAGGCAAAAATCCGGGAACAGGCTTCCCCGATGCCCGATGAAGCCCCGGTGATTATAACAGTTTTCCCCTTAATCCTGTTCATCTCGTCCCCTCCGTTTTTTCCTTTTTAATCGTTCTTATTACCCCGGGTCCAAAACCAGGCAACAGACCAACCGGAAAAAATTAAAAAAATAGGGACCCCCAGCATGGGGTGGGCAAATCTCCAGCCAATAACACCTATTATTAAGGCAAAAAGAACCGCTCCCGACATTTTCAAAGCATCAAAGATAAAACATCTCCGACAGCGGGCGCGATTGGTAGCGGGCCTGCTGAAACAGGTAGAACAAAATTCTTCAGTAATTTTCCCCACCTCCAATTATTTTAGATAGTATTTAATTCGCCCATTCCCAGTAAATTCCCTTTTAATTAGCAACCCCTTAAAAGGGGAAATCCCCTCTAGGGGGGATTTTACCACCAGCCAACTATAAAACCCAGAATAACTCCTACAAGAACCTCAAACGGAGTATGTCCAAGCAGTTCTTTCAAGCGGGCTTCTTTTATTTTTTGATGGGCCATTACCTCACTCATAATTGTGTTTAAAATCGCGGCCTGTTTGCCTGCGGCTCTCCGGACTCCCGCGGCGTCGTATAGAACAACCATTGTAAAAACAAGGGCTACCGCAAAAACAGGTTCATCTATACCCACATTTTTCCCTATCTGGGTTGTTAAAGCAACAGTAAGGGTAGCGTGAGATGAAGGCATACCACCTGCCCCCACCAGACGCCTGAAATCAAAGCCTTTGTTTTTCCACCCGTAAATTATAATTTTAAAAACCTGGGCGATGAACAGAGCCAGTAAGGGCCTGACAAAAAACACTCTTTTCCCTCCTTAGGGCTGCAGGACTTTTTTCACCTTGGCAATTGCCCAGTCCAGGTCTTCTCTGGAAATAATAAGGGGCGGAGCAAGGCGGATTACATTTTCGTGGGTCTCCTTGCAGAGGACACCTTCTTCTTTGAGTTTTTCACAATAAGGACGGGCTTTGCCTTTTAGTTCAATCCCAACAAAAAGACCTTTGCCCCGGATTTCAACAATCTCGGGATTTTCAATGGTCGAGAGTTCCTTTTGCAGGTAAGCTCCCAGTTCTAAAGAGCGTTCAACCAGTTTTTCTTCCTGGATTACTTCAACAGCTGCTCTCCCACAGGCACACCCTAAAGGATTTCCTCCGAAAGTGGACCCATGAGAACCAGGATTAAAGAGATCCAAAAGGGAGCCATCTGCAACAACAGCTGAAACGGGGATAACTCCACCTCCCAGCGCTTTACCCAGAATATACATATCGGGAGTCACATCTTCCCAGTCGCAGGCAAATAGTTTTCCAGTTCGACCAAAACCCGTCTGGATTTCATCCGCCAGGAAAAGAACGTTGTTCTCCCGGCAAATTTCCGCTGCTTCTTTTAAATAACCTTCCGGGGGCACAACTACCCCGGCCTCACCCTGAATTGGTTCTACCATAAAGGCTGCAGTATTGGGACCTATTGCTTCTTTAAGAGCCTCGGCATCTCCATAGGGGATAACCTTAAATCCCGGTGTCAAGGGACCAAAGCCCCGGTAATAATCGGGACTGGAGGAAAAAGAAATTACGGTTGTGGTTCTTCCGTGAAAGTTACCTTCACAAACAATGATTTCCGCATTGTCTTTTTCCACGCCCTTTACATCATAAGCCCAGCGGCGAACACATTTGATTGCCGTTTCAACTGCTTCTGCCCCTGTATTCATAACCAGTGCTCGATTTTTTCCGGTCAATTCGGATAGTTCCTGGCAAAAGGGACCAAGTTGATCATTATGAAAAGCCCTGGAGGTAAGAGTAACCTTGTCCAGTTGATCCTTAACCCTCTCAATTATACGGGGATGGCGATGGCCCTGGTTCAGGGCTGAATAAGAGCTGAGCATATCCATGTAACGATTCCCTTCGGGATCCTCAACCCAGACCCCTTCTGCTTTTTCAATTACAATAGGTAGAGGTAGATAGTTTGGTGCTGAAAACTGGTCGGTTACTTTTAAAATTTCTTGGGTTTTCAAAACATTCACTCCTTGTAAAAATAATTAATAGCGGCAAAATAAAACCGCCATACCAAGGATTCACCATAACCCTGCTTTTTCCCTTTTTCCCAGGCAAAAAACCCCTAACAATTTTCTCCTGCAAGAAAGCCAGTAGAAAAAGCAGCCTGCAAATTATAACCTCCGGTAAATCCATGGATATTGATTAGTTCCCCTGCGAAAAATAATCCTGGAACAAACTTTGATTCCATCGTGGCCGGAACTATTTCCTCACACTTAACACCACCCATAGTAATTATTGCTTCAGACCAATCCTTTTTCCCCACAACGAAAAAGAAAAGATTTTTTAACTTATTACCCATTACCTGCCTCTCTTCCCGGGTCATTTGATGGGCGGGTTTTTCCGGGTCCATCCCGGTAATTTTTTCGAAGGGAATAATCAAATCCCGGGGCAAAAGACCGCCCAGTATTCCCCTGAGGTTTTCCTTGCTTTTATTTTCCAGGTCTCTCTGCAGTCTCCTGTCCAATTGCTCCCGTTCCAATCCGGGCTTAAGATCCAGTTCAAGGGAAAATTCCTGCCCCGATTTTACAAACAGGCTAGCCGAAAGTGCAAGGGCACCGGAAAATCCATTTTCCGTTATCTCCACCTCTCCGAGTTCACTGAAAAGGATTTTTCCCCTTTTGTCCCTGAGCTTTAATTCCACATTTTTTAATATCAGGCCGGCGGCTTGAGAAAGGATTTCTTCTTTAACTCTCAAGGGTACCAGGCCGGGTTCAGGGTTTTTAACTTTGTGGGCAAAATTTCTGGCCCAGTTATATCCATCTCCTGTAGAACCTGTTTGGGGGTAAGAACTACCGCCAGTTGCCAGGATTAAATTCTCAGTCCTTATTTCCTCCCGCTCGGTAAAAACCGAAAAGAAATCGCCCTTTTTCTTGCACTCCAGCACCCGGTTTGAAGGTTTTAGTTCAACTCCATTTTTTTTCATAAACTCAACCAGGGCATTTCTTATACTGTGGGCATCATCATCCACCGGGAAAACTCTCTGCCCTCTCTCTACTTTTAGCTTAACACCCCTTTCCTCCAGCCAATTCATCAGGGCTGAAGGAGAAAAAACATAAAGTGCAGAATACAAAAATTTCCCCTGAGGGAAGAGGTTGGCAATGTGATTTTCAATATCCGTTGCGTTAGTAATATTGCAGCGCCCTTTCCCGGTTATTAACAATTTTCGCCCATAAACTCTATTCCTTTCCAAAATTGCAACCCTGTGACCGCGTTCAGCAGCAATTCCTGCGGCCATCATTCCGGCCGGCCCTCCGCCAATTACCACAGTTGTATAGTTCATTTTAACCCTCACCAACTATATTTCTTGGCTTTTAAACCAATTTTTTAATCTTCCCAGGTGCCTCGAGCAAGCTGCCGCAAATAGCTTAAAAGAACTTTTTTTCTTTCGAACTTAAATCGCTAACTGCCTTTCCCTCCTGAATAGCTTCGATTTTCTTCTGCCAGAAATATAAATCATTTTTAATTTTTTCTTTGCTGAAATACTTCTTTTCCCTCTGAAGGTATTCCCTAACGGCTTTATCTATCAAATCAGTGATCTGTTTTTGCTTTTCAACTGCCAGGTCATTTAATTTCTTCTCTTCTTCTGGAGATAGGATATAGGTACTACCATCAGCAAGAGTAAGACCAAGATCCTCCTTTTCTTTCGGCACTTCCTTTTCTTCAACCTTAACCTTTTCCAGGAAACGATCCAGGGTTTCATCAAGGGCTTGTTCCAAACGCAATGTCTTTTTGTTTTTCTTTACCATTTCTGTAGCACCTCCTCCGCCAGTTGCAAATAGGCCCTGTAACCTCTCGGGCCCGGGGATCAAAAAAGTTTATGGGCTCCCCAACTACCTGGGCTTCTCTCAGATGAACATTTCGTGGAATGAAGGCATCCAGTATTAAAGGAGCGTAGGCTTCACTTAAAACCTTATGAATCATTTGATGCAGCCTGGTATTGGGCTGGGCCTCATTATAAAAAAGCCCAAAAACCTTCAGGCTGGAATTAACATTCCTTAACCGCAATCGAACTACGGTCAAAAAGAGCTGTTCTAACCCGGTAATTGAAAAATGCCCTGCTTTTATGGGGACCAGAACGCGCTCCACTGCAGCAAACACATTTAAGGTTAAACGCCCCAGGGAAGGCGGACAATCCACAACTACAAAATCAAATTCTCCTTCAATCTGTTGCGGGTTTTCCTTTAATCGATTGATGGGAGGGGAGTCCGCTTCCAGTCCTGCAAGACCTACGTGAGTCGGTAAAATTGAAAGCTTGGCAAAACCTGTTTTTTGGATCGCTTCATTAATTGAACATTTCCCTTCGAGAACATCGGCAGATGTCCATTTAACTTCTTTTGTAAAGACGCCAACTCCAGAAGTCGAATTCCCCTGGGGATCCATGTCCACCAGGAGAACTTTTGACCTGCCCGCCCAGAGGGAAGCAAGGTTAATAGAAGCAGTAGTTTTACCTACTCCTCCTTTTTGTTTGGCAAGTGCGATTGATTTCATTAGCGTTATGCCTCCCGAAATAATTGCGCGATATATACTCATTCTCCATTTTAAAAACTTTTCCTTTTGTTTATCAGAATTTAAAAAGGGCGCCTTTCTGGCGCCCTTTTTATTAATCCCTCGTTCCAGCTTTATCTACCTCTTGCGGGGTTTCCTTGCCAAAATATTGATACATGAAAAACATTCCAATAGTTAAAATTAAATACCCGATGGCAAATTCGCTGCCAAAATTAAAACCCAGCCTGGGAGCATGCATAACTCCAATACCGGTTAAAATAAAAGCAGTTAGAGAAATAGCGGTTCCCCTAAGCCAGTCCCTATCGATAGCAAAAACTGCAAAGGCACCCCAAACCAGGGCGGTAAACATGGCTCCCTGTCCAAGGGCTTCAACCGCTGGGTATTCTGCCATGAAAGTTTCCGGATCAAGCCCCCTGAAATTGGTGGCGAGATAATTTGCAAGATAGGGGAACATAGCGAGGGCAACTGCAGGAGAGTGTCTTTCCGGGCTGGTTACAAAGGCCTTACCAACCATTACAATTCCCACATAAACAAGAATTGGAGCAATTACCGGCCCCGGGATTATTTCAGCGATTACCGCGATAACCCCAAAAATTGCAAATAATAGGAATGCTGCACCATTTAAGACACTATAACCACGGCCCGCTTTCATTTCCTTGGCCCCAGTTGAAGCGATATAAACTGTTGTTGGGAATACGCCGCCAAAAAGAGCTCCAATTATTGTTCCGGTCCCATCAACAATCTGGCATTCCCGAACGCTGTAATCATCACCAAGACCCGCGACTGCTTCAACATTATTCATTGTTTCAATAAAGTTATAAAGGGAAATTGGTATTACAGCGGCTAAAACACCAACTCCGATCATCTCAGCAAAACCTATAAATCCTGCAAGGGTTGGCAGGGGGAAATAAAAGCCAAAATGAGTAAAGCCTTCCGAAATACCTGCTGGATCTGCTCGTCCCAGGACATACGCCAGAACGGTTCCAATTACAATGGCCAATAGAGAAGCAGGGATCTTAAAGGGCATTGCATGACGCCCAACCAAACCTATTACAATGATTGCTAAAACAATTACCCCTACAATTGGCATTTCAAAAGTCTGGAAGAAAAGTTCCCCGCCAATAAAAGAAATAGCTACACCAGCAAGGGCACCAACCATCGCCGCCCGGGGCAGGTTGTTCCGGACCCAGGGGCCAATAATACTACCCAGTAATTCAATAATACCACCAAGCAAACAAGCCGCAACACCAATCTGCCAGGCTCGTTCATGATCCCCATCAGTTGCCGCCAGGGCAGCCCCCAGGACTGCAAAAAGAAAAATAAACATTGGGGGAGTGCTAATCCCGTAGGACAAAGCGGTAACATCGGATCTGCACTCTTTCTGCGCCAATCTTTTTGCCATATAAGCATAATAAATATTCCCAAAAAGAACTGCAATTGCTGCACCAGGAATTACCCGTCCAAAAACAATTGAAGTCGGAAAGCCCTGAGCCAACATAACAGTTGAGATAATGAAAAAGTTGGCCAGGTTATTCTGAAAAAGGGCAAAAAAACCATCAACGTCCTCTCTTTTAAACCATGGGTAAGTAAGATTTCCCATACTCGACCTCCTTTCTTTATTTAAATCCATATTATATAAATTTATATACAAACGGAAATTATCCTGCAAATAAAAAAGGTTCTCCTCCATTTTAGTGGGTAAATAAAAATTGAAAAGAGAAGGACATCCACAATCCTCCGAGAAAAATTAAGCTAACGCAACCTAAATTCAAGGAGGTATTGTGAATGTCCAACTTA
>PWGV01000117.1 GCA_003554585.1 Halobacteroidaceae bacterium
AACGTTCCGATCAACCACTCCAATTGCCTGACGACCTGAAAGCACTTCAGAAACTTCCTGATGAGGAAATGGTCGGAGGCTCCGGATTTTTAACAACCCTACTGCTAATCCTTTATCTCTATGATAATCAACCGCTTCTCTTGCAGCACCGGTCATTGAACCGAGAGAAATTAAAATAACATCAGCGTCATCACAGCGGTATTTTTCCAGTAATCCAAAATGATTCCGGCCGAAAGTATCCGCAAAATCATCATTAACCTCCTGGATTACTTTAAGGGCATTTTGTTGTGCTTGCATGTGTTTTTCCCGGTACTCCATTAAAAGGTCGCCTGTTGTCAATGGATCAACAGCCATTGGTTTCCGGGGATCAAGCTTAATGTGAGTGGGGGCATAATCGGGCAGGAATTTATCAACTAAATCTTGTTCAGGGATTTCCACTCTTTCAGTAAGGTGAGAAAGATAAAAACCATCATAACAAATATTTACAGGCAAAAGGACTCTTGAATCTTCGCCAATTTTATAGGCCTGGATAATCATATCCAGTATTTCCTGATTGTCTTCTACATAGATCTGGATCCAACCAGCATCTCGCAAGGTCATTGAATCCTGGGGCCCCCCCCAAACGGTTTGCGGGGAAATCATTTCCCGGTTAACAATTGCCATTACAACAGGCAAGCGCAACGTAGAAGCCCGGAAGTAGGGTTCATACATTAGTGCGAGCCCCTGGGAGGAAGTTGCGGTGAAAGTCCTTGAACCAGCGAGTGAAGCACCGGTAACTACACTCATTGCGCTATGCTCAGATTCTACTTCACTCATAAATGCTTCCAGTTCTCCATTAGCCACAAATTGGGTTAAATATTCTACCAGGGGGGTTTGGGGGGTTATCGGATAAGCAGCAACAACGTCAGGGCGGGAAAGTGCGGCACCTTTTGCTGCCGCCTGATTTCCATTTAGGACATCAATCATTGACATAATCCCTACCTCCCCTCTTCAATCATTTTAATTGCATCTTTGGGGCATTCATGCATGCATACCCCACATCCCTTGCAGTAACTTAAATCGATCCTGTACTCTTCGCCTTCTTTATAGATAGAAAAAACCGGGCAGTAGGTCAGGCAAATCCCACATTTTATACACTTATCCTGATCCAAAACAGGGCGGTGAGTCCGCCAGTCCCCTGTATTAATTTCATATACCCCTTCACCAATAGGAACTATATACTCTTTTTCGCTCATTTCACGGCCTCCAATACTGGAACTATTTCTGCTTCCTCCAGGCCCCTGTAAAAGGCTTTTATATTCTGCGGCCCAAATAAAGCACATATTTTTTCTTCCGCAAGTCCGGGCTCAATCCAACCCGTGGTTTTTACAAAAGCCCCCAGCATTGCGGTATTAGGAATGGCCCGACCTAACTCATCAAAGGAAATCCTGGTGGCATCCACAAAACCCACCTTTTTTACCTGGGGAGGAAGACTTGATAAATCAGGACACTTTCTGCTGTTGATTATCAGGATCCCTTCTCCGCTCAAATCTTCGAAAACATTAACCGCATTGAGCAAAGTAGGTTCCATTACCACAACGCAATCCGGATAATCCACCTGGGTTTTCGCCCTGATGGGTTTGTTAGATAATTTAACATAGGCCACAACCGGTGCCCCCTGGCGTTCAAACCCAAAATATGGTACCGAAAGCCCGTATTCTCCAGCTTTGACCTTAGAATAGACTATTATTTCTGCAGCTTTTACAGTTCCCATTCCTCCGCGTCCGTGAATTCTAATTTGTTTTATTTTCTCCACCCCACTTATTTATCATTTGCTCAATAATAATTTGCCCTGTTGCTCACCTTCGACTATGTCCCCATTCTGCATAACAATCCGACCATTTTTTATCGTCATAACTGGCCAACCCTGCAAAATCCGGCCCTCAAAAACCGAGAAATCTGAACCGGACTTCAGGTCGCGATGGTGAACCCTCTTTTCCCTTTCCAAATCAATAATAACAATATCTGCATCAGTTCCCGGAAGCAAAGATCCTTTCTGAGGATACAATCCAAAAATTTCCGCAGGTTTTCTAGACATGAGCATACTGACCTTTTCAATAGAAATCCGACCCTTGTTTACTCCTTCATTTAAAATTACCGGAAGACTTGTAGCCATTGCAGGGTAGCCAGGCATTGCTCCCCACATTCCTCCATCCAGATTCTTAACGTCCAGTTTCTGGCTGGTGTTATCAGTTCCAATTGTATCCACGAGACCTTTTTGAATGCCTTCCCACAGAGCATCAACACTCTCCTGTTCCCTTAAAGGTGGGATCATTTTTGCCAGTAGTCCTGCAGGATCAGTATTATTACAGCCCAGGTAAAAAGGCGTGGTTTCTACATAAAACTGGGTTTTTCCGGGTTTTAACTTCTCTTCTTGAATTACCTCGATGGATTCTTTGGTGGAAATATGGACAAAATAAAGGGGAACTCCGGTTTTTCTATTAATATACAAAGCCCTGTGAACAGCCTCTGCCTCCGCATAATTGGGATGGGTTTTTGCCCAGTCAGCAAGGGTTCCTTTTTCCAGACCCATTTTGGCCATCTCTTCGGTAGCCTCTGCTACCAGGGCAGAATTTTCGGCATGGATACAAAGCGGAATTCTCTTTTTTGTATTTTGGAGTTTTTTAAGCATTTGATAAATAAAACCGTCATCCGCATCCGGGATCATGCCTGGAATACCACACATATACATTTTGAAGCTTCTAACTCCCTTTTTAACATATTCATCCAGTTCAGCTAATTGCTCCGGGTAATTAATCACAAGGTGCGGCCAGATATCAATATTGGACAAATTATTCACACTTTCGGAAATTTCTCCAAGCCTTTGTTTATGGCTCCCTTCTCCACCCATAAACAAACCAGCAGTCGTAACTCCACCAATAAGAGCAGAACGGGTTTCGTTAATAATATCCTCTTCCATGGGAGCAAACAAACCCAAATGAATGTGGGGATCAATTATTCCAGGCAATACATATTTCCCCTCGGCATCAATAACTTTTTCCGCTTTTTCTGCAATAATTGAACCCATTCCAGCGATTTTACCGCCCTTAATTACAACATCTCCCTGGAATATTCCATTTCCGGGAATTACAATGTTCCCATTTTTAATACCAAGGTCAAATTCTTTTTTCCCACCCCGGGAAAAATCCGAAACAACTCTGGGGGGTTTTTTTCCAAGAAGAGGTTGCAATTCTTTAAAAACATTCACAAAATCTGATTCCTGGTTGAAAAAGTGTGGAGCCAGTTGGAGGTAATCTCCTGCCGAAGAAATAATAATTCCTTTTTCTTTTAGCCGCCACTCTATCTGGCGGGCTGCCCTTGTGGGAATACTCACGAAAACATTATCCTGACTAAAGCTGCCCGGGAAATCCAATTCTTTTGCCATTTCATTGGCTTTTTTAATTAACTCCCTGCGTTCCAGGTTAATTTTTTGGGCCGGGTAATTATTAATTATTTTTAGCCCTGCCAGGGAACCGTATCCATTAATAATTGGGGGGGTGCCAGTTTCCAAACGGCGGGCATTATTGGCATAACCAAGAACCCGGGGTTCAAAACTAAAAGGAAAATCCTGTCCGAACCAACCGGTCATACTTGGTTTTAAATCAGAAATCAGCTGGGGATTTACATAAATAAAAGCCAGGCCCGGGGGACCCATTAAATATTTTGAGGTTGTCCCCACAAGAAAATCTACCCCGAGGGTTTTTACATCTATTGGAACCGTTCCAGCCGATAAACTGGCGTTAATTAATAGCCTGGCACCTTTACTGTGGGTTATTCTGACCAGCTCTTCAAGGTCCTGAATTCGTCCTTGTTTATAACAAACATGGGATCCAGCAACCAGGAGAGTATTTTCATTAATATAATTTCCATATTCGGAAAGGGAAGGAAGGCCTTCGTTTCCGGGAACCAGTTTTCTTTTTGTTCCCCATTTCTCATTGGCATTAATTATCAAATT
>PWGV01000188.1 GCA_003554585.1 Halobacteroidaceae bacterium
CTCGAAAAACATTGGATAAAAAGGCAAGGGTCCCCAGTTCAACACTATGTAATCCTGTTAATAATACTCCCGAAAGACTGTACCACCCAAAACCCGCTCCCACAGCCGCAGCCTGATTTCCGGCGATACCCAAGATATACCCAACAATTACCGAACCAAAAATACTGCCAGCTGCAATTAAAAAAGGAAGCAGGATAATTCTCCAGCCCAGTCTGCCCAGGCTTTTAAAAATATGGGGATTAAATCCCAGGTCAAGCCCGATCCCCCAGAGCAACAGGGAAAGTGCATAAACTATTAACTGGTCCAGGTAGGCAATCCAGGTTGGCGGGATGATTATCCCCAGGCCAAAGCCCCCGGCAAGTGAAGCCAATACCAAAATCATCAAAAAACCTCTCCCCCGGCCATCCCCAATTTTAAAACCCGGAGGGCCTGCTTGCATCCATTTTCGCCGGGGAGAAATGAATTGTAAAAAAAGCAGGCTTCCAGCTATACTTCCCCCTGCAAGAGCCAGGGCCTGCAAACCAATTTTATTTAGTTGCCCCCAGAGCTCCCGGTCACCCCCTATTTGAGCTCCCATAGCTCCGAGTAAAAGGGCCAGCGCGAAATTAATACTAACTGCAATTAAAGGCCGCCAGTTGGGGGGGATTATTTTCCAGTAGCCCATTGCCAGACCGATTAGTAAGAATAATATTATCCATCCCAGATCCATTGAATTGCGGCAGTCCCTGTAAAGTCAGGTTGGGTTTTTGCCTTCCCTCCCCTTTTCACAAAAATTTACCCTTCCCCGCCAAAAATTCCAGGCAGGAAAGAGTTTCTTGCTACATTATTCACTAATTCCCCGTAAGCTTACTTTTTCCTGCATATTATTTTCGGGGATCCCTATTCGGGGATATCTAACAGAGAAAAAATATCATTCCCAACAAATTGATCCGGGTCTAAGAAAGCTTCCGGGGTTCTGATAACCCAGTGCAGGTGGGGTCCTGTGGAAAAACCCGTACTGCCCATTTCCCCAATTTTCTGTCCCCTTTCCACCATATCACCGACTTCAACTTCTATTTTGCTCAGGTGGCTATAGCTGGAAAAAATCCTGCCCCCGTGATCAATAATTATTGTTTTCCCGGTTACCAGAAGGTCTTCAGCCAGTTTTACCTTACCCCGGTTAACACTTTTTATCGGGGTCCCTACTTCGTTGGCAATATCGATACCCGAATGGCGATTATTAAGTTCATTATTAACATAGCGGGTATGACCAAAACCCGTCGTCCTCCACCCTGTAGTAGGCAGGATAAAATCTTCTTCCCAGAGGGGAGTGGTGATGGGGTCGGAATAAGCGACCTGGATTGCCTTTTGATCCCGGGCCCGCCTTTCAATGATTTCTTTATCTTCTTCACTGGGCCGAATCAGTTTCTCCTGCTCCTCTGAAACAGTCAGGTGGCTTTCCGAAAAATCCCCGTCCAAAACCACAATCGTCCGGGTTATTTCCTTTGCACCCAGTTGAATTTTCAGTTGGTAATCTCCCGGCTGGGTCCAGTAGGAAATCCCGAAAAAAGCCACCCATCCCATTTCCCAGGGGATAAAATGCAAATTAATTCCCCGGAAGGTTCCGGAAGGAGCATATTCGGTAGTTTCAACTTTTACCGCTAAAAGTTCTCCCTGTTTTAGCTCGGCACTATTTAAAAAAAGTACTCCTTCTCCTGCCAGAGCAGGAAAAGTTAAAAACCCCACCAGAAATATAACCGCCAGAAATTTTAACATGGGCTTCCCCTCATCCTTCCTTTTTCCCTACTGTAGCCATGTAAATAACCAGCTCTTCTATCCCGTCAACACCGATCAACCGGTTGACCTCCTCGTCATCGTAAGCACCAATAGCGCAGACCCCGCACCCAACAGCCTCGGCAGCAAGGTAAAGGTTCTGGCACACATGCCCTGCATCAAGGTGCAGGTACCGATAACCCCTTTCCCCGTAGCGCCAGTTCATCCGGTAGGGAATAGCGGTCCAGATAAAAGTAACCGCACTGTTTGAAATCATTTTCTGGCCCAGGCAGGCTTGTGTCATTGTTTCAGCCAGCTGATCATCCTTTTTTTCCTGGAGCAGGATATGTTCCAGGGGGTGGTAGCGGTAAAGGCCAGGAGCCAGTGGATCAACCCTGTTGACCAGTAAGTAGGTTTCCAGGGCATGCCTTGCTCCAGCAGAAGGGACTGTTCTCAGGGTTGCTCTACCCATGTCCCTGACGACACCCTGCGTTGTCCAGAGCAGAAAAGTTAACTCGGGAAGAGTCAGGGGTTCATCAGAATATTTCCTTAAGCTCCTCCGATCCCGGATAGTTGCAAAAAGGCTTTTATCTTTAAACTCAAGGTCTTCCGGGTCCGGAAGAAAAACTGTTTGTTCCTTTCCCCCCATTCCTTTGGTTTGAGGAGGTTGTTCTATTCCCTTCATCTGGTCCGATAAGCTGATTTTTTTTAACTGGGTTTCCATCATGAATTTGCAGCCAATATGCTCAGTCATTTTCCCACCTCCAGTTCTTCCTAAATAAATTCATCAATCCGGGTAATACTGCCCGCGGGAAATTCTTCGCTTAATAATAGCCAGGAAATTACCCGGGCTACCTCCTCCGGAGGCAGCAACTTGTTTTCCTTTTTATAGTCGATAAATTTCTGGAAATCCCTGAATTCCTCTTTCCCGCTTCCCCGGATCTGGGCTTGCATCTGGGTAGCAACAACCCCCGGGGCCAGGGCACAAATCTGCACGGGAAACTCCTCTTCTTCCTGTTCGGTTGTAACACAACGGGTAAACATGTCGATCCCAGCTTTCGAGGAACAGTATGTTGACCAGCCAAACACGGGCCTTTGGGCGGCCCCTGAAGTTATATTGATCACCCTTTTGATCCCGGGCCAGGCCTGAACCATTTCTACAAAAAACCGGGTTAATAAAACCGGAGCAAGGAGATTGATATTAAAGCCATCCTGGATCGCATCGGGATCATTTTTGGGGAGAGGCCCTACGGGTTCTACTGTCCCGGCATTATTGACCAGAAAAACCCCTTCTGCAGAATCCAGTTCAATTTCTGCAAATATTTTTTCCACCAGCACTTTTATTTCATGTGTTTGGCCAAGGTCAAAGCTTAATTCGGTTAATTTTGCTCCCCGGGAGGCTGCAATTTCTTTGAGTTTCTGGTTTTCTCCTCGAGATATACAGAAAAGGTGGTTTCCTGCCCCGAGCAGCCTCTCAGCAAGGGCAGCACCTATACCTCTTGAAGTCCCGGTGATAATAAAATAATGCAAAAAATCCCCTCCTATCTTTCAAATTTGGCCAGAAAAGTAGAATCTATTAACCCGATAAACTGATCAAAGATAAGGGCAAGGAGGGCAGCCTGAATGGCCCCTCCCATTACCAGGGCAGGATTATTCCAGACCAGGCCTGCTACGATGGGGACACCCAGTCCTCCAGCGCCAATGACGCTTCCCGCTGTTGCGGTACCAATATTTATTATTACCGCAATACGAAGACCGGCCAGGACAATCCTGCTGGCCAGGGGCAATTCCACCTGGGAAAATCTCTGCCGGGCATTCATTCCCATTCCCCGGGCAGCGTCAAAAACTTCTTCAGGAACTGATTCCAGGCCAGCGATTGTGTTCCGAACTATCGGCAGGATGCTGTAAAGAAAAAGGGCAAGGATTGTGGGTCGGAAACCGAAGCCCAGCATGGGAACGGCAAGAGCAAGAACTGCAATAGGGGGAAAGGTCTGGGCCAGGGAGATCAGGTCATTGACTGCCGGCAGAAAATCCCTTCCCGCCCTGCGGGTCACAAAAACTCCTAGCGGAAAACCCACCCCAAAGGCTATCAGGGTTGAAAATAAAACCATGGCCAGGTGCTGCCGGACAAGAACAATTCCGGGAATCCGCTGGTAAATGTGCACCGTTTCCCCGGGAAACAGCAATTTTAAAAACCATTCCAGGGGAGCGGGATTGATAAGGATAAAAAAGAAAAAAATAATAAGACCCAGCAGGTAAAACCAGCGCACCCTACCGCCAGCCATCCTCATCCCCCCTCTCTTCCTTGGTAATCCCGCGGGGAGTGAGGCGAACAGTTAGCTGCTGCATTACTTTATCTGCTATTAAAGCCAAGCCAATGACCGGGAAAACCCCGAGTAGAATCAGGTCGTGAGCGGCCTGACCGAGACCCTGGAAAACGAAAACTCCAAATCCTCCCGCCCCGATTAAAGCCGCAAGAGTTGTATTGCCGATAGTTTGAACCAGTGAAGTGCGAATACCGGTCAAAATCAACGGCATGGCCAGGGGAAGCTGGATCTGGAATAAAAGCTGGCGGGAGTTCATTCCCATTCCCCTGCCTGCATCGACTGTTTTTTCGTCAAGCACCTGGAAAGAAGTGTAGGTGTTCCGGAGAATGGGCAAAAGAGCATAAATGATCAAGGCGAGCATGGCTGGAAACCAGCCAATACCGCCAATCCCCAGTTCCCTGAGGAAAGGAAATCTCTGCGAAAAAAAGGCCAGGGGGGCAATAAGTAAACCGAAAAGAGCAAGCGCGGGAACGGTTTGCATCGTATTGGTCAGGAAAAAAACGGGTCTTTCCCAAATCTTCCTCCGGAAAATAAAGATCCCCAGGGGCATTCCCACTGCAGTTGCTATCCCTACCGCTAAAAAAGATATTAAAAGGTGGTTAAAAAATTCCTGCCGGAAACGGTTCTGCCGGATACTCAATTCTTCCATTACAGAAATCCCACTCAAACCCCCACCGATTATCAGGATAAAAACTCCTGCAAGGGCGGCCCAGGATAACAGCCAGGTCTGCCAGATTCCCCCGCTCCCGGCCTTGCGGGCGGCGAGAATAACCAGGTATGCTCCCAAAACCATTACCCAGAACCCGGCTGCCAGGGACACCCTGCCAAATGTATATTCTTCAGGTAGCAAAACGCCAGATTGAAAACCAGCCCAGAAAAAAATTAATAATATAATTAAATTGGCACCGATGCCTGCTCCAAAAGCAGCACGGGAGTTATGCCGGCTGATCAGGCTTAGTAATCCAATCATTATCCAGAGCACTACCAGGAGAAATAAAGCTGCTCCGGGAAGGCTTTCTCCCCAGCCGGCAGGAGTTCCTCCCGCCAGGCGGCTGGGTTTAATCCGGAGAAAGGGCAGGGAAAAGGAAAGCAAGCCAATAAATACACCGAACATTGCTACCCGGTCAATATAAATCCGGACCAACCCAACCACCTCCGTTTAGCTCAGTCTATTAGTCCCTCTGCTTCAAGATGTTCTCTGGCTACTTCGCGGGCGTCACGGCCTTCAAGGGCTATAGCAGCGTTCAATCTCTGCAGAGTTTCCAGGTTGAGGGAGGCAAAAACCGGCTGGAGGATTTCTTCAATTTCAGGAAATTCTTCAAGGATTTCTTCCCGGACCAGGGGGGCGGGTTCGTAAACTGGCTGGACCCCCTTGCTGTCTTCCAAAACAATTAACCCCAGGGCGGAAACTGGCCCATCAGTTCCGTAAGCCATGGCAAAATTAACCCCGTCCGTTCCTTCTCCAGCAGCCTGGATTGTTTGGGCAGTATTGCCCCCGGCAAAGATAAGGAGCTGGTCCTGCTCCAGATTAAAACCGTAAGCTTCTTCAAAGGCGGGGAGGGCGTCGGCCCTGGTAACAAATTCTTCCGAGGCGGCAAGTTTAACCCGGCCACCTTCGTTTACATAGCGGCTCATATCTTCCAGTGAAACCAGGCCATTTTCTTCCGCCACGTCACCACGGACAGCTATGGCCCATGTATTGTTGGCTCTTGCAGGTTCGAGCCAAACCAGTCCATTGGCCTCTCGATCCAGTTCTTTAACAGTTTCATAACCCCTGCTGGCATCTTTCCAGATTTCCGGATCGGTATCGCTGAAAAAGAACCCACCATTGCCAGTATATTCGGGGTACAGGTCTATTTCATCGTTGATTATTGACTGCCGGATAACACTGGTCGGTCCAAATTCCGTCCGGTCATTCACTTCAAATCCGTCATTTTCCAGGGCCAGTATTATCATCTGTCCCAAAAGAGCGCCCTCGGTGTCAATCTTGGAAGCTACAGTAACGGGGCCCCTCGCTTCTTCCTCCGCACCACAGGCAGAAAAGAGAAGCGCGGTGGATAAAAGAATAAGCAAAAACCATTTTTTTGACATTGATTTTACCTCCTTAATAAAGCACTGTAGCAGTACACCCATATTAAAAAAACTTCCCCGTCATCAATCATTTTCCTGCTTTTTTCCTCTGTGGGGGAAAGCTAAATTGAGGGGCTCCAGAAGGGATTTTAATTCCTGGCTGGAAAAGAATGGTTTTTCTGCAAGGAGATCTTTAACCCTGATTTTCCTTTTTGCTGCTTCCTGGGCCAGGGCTGCAGCCTTATCATAACCAATTTTAGGAACAAGAGCAGTTGCAAGCCCCGGGCTTAACTCGGCCAATTCCCGGCAGCGATCAGGGTTTGCAGTAATTCCTCTGATGCATTTTTCTGCAAACCTTTCACAACCCTTTTCCAGGAGCTCAATTGATTCTAAAATATTATGTGCCATTAACGGCATCATTAGATTTAGCTCCAGCTGGCCCCCAAAACCTCCAACCGTTACCCCAAGGTCGTTACCTATTACCCTTGCGGAAATCTGGGCCAGAGCTTCGGCCAGGACGGGGTTAACCTTACCCGGCATTATCGAAGAGCCCGGTTGCAGCTGGGGCAGGTTAATTTCTCCAGGTCCTCCGGTGGGGCCTGCCGCAATAACTCGAATATCATCTGCAATTTTTCTAAGGCTTACGGCCAGATTCTTTAGTGCAGAACTTATTTCTAAGAGGCCTTCCCGGGCCCCCTGAGCTTCAAAGTGGTTATTTGCTTCCCTGATTGGTAAGCCCGTCATTTCCTTGATGTATTCAACAGCAAACCCTGCAAACCGGTAATGACTATTTAAACCGGTTCCCACTGCAGTTCCTCCCAGGGGAACTTCCAGCAGAGCTTCACCGGCATTTTCCAGCCGCCGCAGGTTTTTTTCAATCATCCGGGTGAAACCCGAGAATTCCTGGCCCAGGGTCACCGGAACGGCGTCCTGATAATGGGTCCGGCCCAGTTTAACCGTTTTTTCCAGTTCCCCTGCTTTACCTTTCAACGCAGTTCTCAACTTTTCAAGAGCAGGGAAAAGTCTATCTTCCAGGGTTTCTAAAACTGCCAGGTGGATTGCTGTGGGAAAAACATCATTGCTGGATTGACCCAGGTTAACGTGATCGTTGGGGTGAACGGGGGAGTATTTACCTAGTTCGGCACCTAAAATTTCATTGGCCCGATTGGCTATTACCTCATTCATATTCATGTTAGAAGAGGTTCCCGAGCCCGTCTGGAAAATATCAACTGGAAACTGGTCATTAAACCTGCCTTCAGTCACTTCTTCTGCGGAAGTGATAATTGCCCTGGCCTGCTTATCTTCCAGCAGTTCAAGGTCAAGATTGGATCTGGCCGCAGCGATTTTTACCCTCCCCAGAGCCTTGATCAGCCCAACGGGAATGGTATTTGTGCTGAAGGCAAAATTTTCAACTGCCCGCTGGGTTTGAATTCCCCAGTAAACACCTGCCGGAACTTCCCTTTCTCCCAGGCTATCTTTCTCCCTCCGCACCTTTTCCACTTTAACCGCCCCCATTTTCTTGTATTATTTACCTCATAATACCATAAAAACCGGGCTTTCCAAAGGAAAAGCCCGGCTACTTATCGAAGTTCCAATTAATTAATGCAAACAAAGGAGGATAAAATGAATACCCTGATTAAACCCAAAAAACTAAAGCCCGGGGATACCCTGGGAATATGTGCACCTTCAAGCCCACACCGCTCCAGAGAAAACTATTATCGAGCTGCTGCTGCCCTGGGAAACCTTGGTTTAAAAGCTGTTCCCGCACCCAACCTCTGGAAGAAAAACGGCTACCTCGCCGGAAGCGACAGGGATAGGGCGGAAGATTTAAACGATTTTTTTTCCCGGGATGATATCAACGGGATCATGGCCATTAAAGGCGGTTACGGATCAGCCCGCATCCTGGAATTTCTGGACTGGGATATCATCCGGAAAAATCCCAAAGTATTTATTGGTTTCAGCGATATAACGGCTCTCCACATTGCCATTCAAAAAGAAGTTGGTCTGATCACCTTTCACGGTCCCGTTTTTTTCCAGATGGCCCCCGAAAGACAGAACCGGTACATAATCGAGGGTTTGCGCAGAGCAGTTATGGATTCCCAGCCACTGGGGGCCATCCCGCCGGCTCCCGAGGAAGAACCATTCACCTATACAATCAATTCCGGCCGTGCTGAAGGGCCCCTGGTAGGGGGCTGCCTTTCGCTAATAGCCCAGGGATTGGGGACCCCCCACGAAATTGACACCCGGGGCAAAATTCTCTTTTTCGAGGAGGTCGGAGAAGAACCCTATAAAATTGATGGGATGCTTCATCAGCTTTATCGAGCCGGTAAACTGGAGGAAGCAGTGGGAATAGTCGTTGGAGAATGCAGCAAGTGTAAACCCCGCGAACACTCCCCTTCCTTTAATACTGGTTCTTTTATTTTAGAAGAAGTTCTGGCTGATATAATTGGCTCCCTTGGTATTCCAGCTTTTTACGGCCTTCCTCTGGGCCACGGTCAAAACATTGCCACCCTGCCCCTGGGGGTTAAAGCCCGCATGGATGCTTCTAACTGTGAACTAACCATCCTGGAAAAAGCAACCCAGGATTGAAAGGAGAGAAAACATGGACAAAAAATTATTTGAAATTCTCTCCCGGGAAATTTCCGGCGAAAGAACTTTTCGCTATTTAAACTTAATCGCCCAGCATCACAGGATCCAGGCCAGCCCAGGGTTTCGGGACGCCGCCAGAACCTGCCAGGAGATACTGGCTCAAAATGGCCTCCAGGCCGATATTATTTCCTATCCCGCCGACGGAAAATCCCGGTTCTGGGCAAGCCAGGCCTTAATGGAATGGAAAGCTTCCAAAGCGAGACTCGAGCTTATCCAGGAAAAAGAGATTGAAATCCTGGCTGATTACGAGCACAGTGAACTATCCGTCATTCAAAGACTGGGGTCGACTCCCCCTCAGGGAGCAGAAGGCCCCATTGTTACGGGCGATAAAAAGGATGACCTCCCTCCAATCCGGGGTAAATGGGTGCTGACCAAAGAAGCACCTGAAACCCTCCGCAGGCAGGTTATAAAAGATCAAGGTCTGGGCATTATCTACGATGGAATGCCGGCTTTGCCTCCTGTAAGAGAAGAGGGCGGATTGCCCCATAACCGGCAGTATACTTCTTTCTGGGGGCTAAATGAAGAGGAAAATCCTCCGGGTTTCGTCCTGACTCCCGCCCAGGGTAAAAAAATCCGGGCCAAACTGGAAAAAGGAGAAAAAATTACCACCCGGGGTTATGCCCAAACCAGTTTTTACAACGGGAACTTTGAAAACCTGACCCTTTTCTTCCCCGGGGAAAAAGAAGAAGAGATTCTCTTAATCGCCCACCTCTGCCACCCCAGGCCTTCGGCAGGAGATAACGCTTCGGGGTCGGCAGTTCTCTTAGAAATCGCTACCGCCCTGAAAAATTTGTTGGATTCCGGGGCAATACCTCCTTTGCAGTTTGGTATAAGGTTGCTCTGGGTTCCGGAAATGACCGGGACCTATGCCTACCTTGCTTCCCGGAATAATAAGTCCCCGCAAATCCTGGGAGCCTTAAACCTGGATATGGTAGGGCAAAAACAGGAGGTTGGCGGGGGTTCACTGATTGTAGAAAAACCTCCTCTGGCTTCGGCTTCCTGGGGAGCGGACTTGCTCCAGTCCATACTGAACAATCCTTACTTCCATAAAGCCCAAAATCCCTACCAGACTGCCAGTTTTCCAGATTTCACCTGGGCGACCCTTCCCTTTTCTGGAGGCAGCGACCATTACATCCTTTCTGATCCCACCGTTGATATTCCCTGCCCGATGCTGATCCAGTGGCCCGACCGCCACTACCACACTGACGCGGATCAACCCGGGACAATTGACCCCCTCATGCTCCATAACGTGGGGGTTATTGCAGCAACTTATAGCTGTTTCCTGGCTACTTTGAATGTCGAGGGACTTGATTCCCTGGCGAAGAAGATGGTTTCTTCCTTTGGCCAGGAGATTAGCTCCGAACTATCCCGGAACAGGCTCACAGATAAAGATTTGCAATGGCTTCTCCAAAGAAAAATTGAACACCTCCAGGATTTAAAAAGGTTCCAGGACACATTTGAACCCAGAAAGTATCTGGAAAACCTCCGGGAAATTGCCATGTCCTTTGCTCCTCTTGCTGGAGAAGAAAAGCCCAAAAATTTCTCCAGCGAAAATTTAATCCCCAAACGGCTTGTTCCAGGTCCCCCAGATCAGCGTTTTCTCCAGCGCGAACTCGAAAAAGCTAATTTAAAAGAAAAATTCGAAAAAATCTGCAAGGATTTCGGGGAGAAAAACCAGGCCGCAAAAGGCTATGCGACCCACCTCCTTTACTGGGTTGACGGGAAACGGACTTTCCAAGAAGTAGTTGAAAACACCTGCCGGGAAACGGGGCTTGAATCTCCGCAATTTGCCCTTGATTATTTCAGGCTGTTAGAAAAAATAGGCCTTCTAGAATTAAACGGGGTTTAAGGAGAGAATAGCCAGGAAAATTTTGTTTAACCATGAGACTGGTAGTACAGATACCAAATCTTTGCATTATTTAAGAAGTAGAATTTTTATTAAATTTAAAAATAAGATCTATTTTTATTATTCATTACCCGGGGATAAAAATGCCCTGCAGAGTTTTTTCATCAAAAAAGCCGGCTCTTTAAAAAGAGCCGGCTTGGGATTCCTATTCTATTCTTCTTCTCCGCAGAGCTGGAGGATTTTCTGCCAGCGACGGTCAACATATTCCTGAGCTTCTTCCAGGATGTGCTTGTTCTCTTCTTTAAACAGGTGCTTGAACCGTCCCTGCACCTTGAACCACTCAGCAAGAGGCTTCTTCTCCTTGGGTTTGTAGGTCAGGCGCCATTCTCCATCCTCTACTTCAAAGAGGGGCCAGTAACAGGTGTCTACTGCCAGTTGAGTGATTTCAATTCCTTTTTCTTCTGCCGAACGCCAGCCCCTCGGGCAAACTGCCAGGGTATTGAGGAAAGCCGCACCTTTTTTGTCAAGGGCCTTTTCCACTTTCTTGGTTAGATCCCGCCAGTTGGAAGGAACTGCCTGGGCAACATAAGGAATATTGTGAGCAGCGATAATCTCGGTTAATTCCTTGCGTTGCTGGGTTTTTCCTGGAATAACGGAACCAGCCGGACTGGTTGTTGTATCAGCGCCACACGGAGTGGCTGAAGATCGCTGAATTCCAGTATTCATATATGCGCCGTTATCATAACACACATACAGCATGTTATGTCCTCTTTCCATTGCTCCGGAAAGGGACTGCAACCCTATATCATAGGTTCCCCCGTCACCACCAAAGGCGATAAAATCATAATCTTCGTCGGGGACCCTTCCCCGCTTGCGCAGGGCTTTATGGGCGGTCTCCACTCCACTCAGGGTAGCTGCAACATTTTCAAAGGCATTGTGGATGTAGGAGCAGCGCCAGGCGGTATATGGAAAGATAGTTGTGGAAACTTCCAGACAACCGGTGGACAGGGCAACCACAACGGGATTCTTGGCTGTAGCCAGGACCTGTCTCCCTACAATCGAAGCCCCACAACCTGCACATAGGCGGTGACCTCCGGTCAATATTTCTTCTTTTTTTGATAATTCTTTTAAATTTGCCATTTTCGCACCTCCTACTCCCTGACTCCAATATAGTTGATACGGTCGATGGACTGCCCATCTTTTGCTTTCTGCAACATCTCAAATATTCCCTTGATGTGGGAAACATTGGTGTCACGACCGCCCAAACCATAGATGAAGTCAATTAATTTGTGCTCCTGTCCATAAAGGGCAAAGTGCATATCGGTAAAGAGAGGGCCACCATTGGTGGAAAAAGTTTCTGCCCTATCCAGAACTCCTATCACGGGAACGTGAGCCAGGGCTTCGGCCAGTTCTTCAGCAGGGAAGGGACGGAACATTCTCAGCTTGAGCAGTCCGGCTTTTACACCCTGTTCCCTGAGTTCATCAACAGCGGCCTTGGCAGTTCCCATGGTCGAACCCATTCCGATCAGGACAATTTCTGCGTCTTCCAGCTCGTATTCGGTGAAGTATCCGTATTCCCGACCGGTCAATTCACCGTACTCTTTACCTATTTTCTTCACGGCTTCTTTGGCATATTTCATGGCCTCGGACTGCTGGCGTTTATGCTCGAAGTAGTAATCCTGCAGATCAAGAGGCCCAACCGTAATTGGATTATCTTTATCCAGAAGGTGGTGCTCGGCTTTATATTCACCCACGAATTTCTGGACTTCTTCTGGATCATTAATATACAAATTCTCTACGGCATGGCTGATGATAAAACCGTCGAGGTTAATCATTACGGGGAGAAGAACATCCTTGCTTTCGCCAATCCTGACCGCCTGAACTGCATTGTCATAAGCTTCCTGGGCGTTTTCAGAAAAAAGCTGGATCCAGCCAGAATCTCTTGCGCCCATGGCATCGCTGTGGTCACAGTGAATATTAATCGGGGCACTCAGTGCCCTGTTAACTACAGGCATGACAATCGGCAGGCGGGTTGACGCGGCGATATAAACAACTTCCCACATTAAAGCCAAACCGTTAGCGGAGGTTGCAGTCATTGACCGTGCACCACCCGCAGCTGATCCAATACAAGCGCTCATTGCACTGTGTTCACTCTCTACTGTTACAAATTCAGTATCTACCTGGCCGTCAGCAACATATTTTGAAAAAATCTGGACAATTTCAGTCTGGGGAGTTATCGGATAGGCCGCTACAACATCTGGATTAATCTGCTGCATGGCCTTGGCAATAGCTTCATTTCCAGTTAACGCTACTCTCTTATTCATCACCATCCTCCTTCCCGCCTTCGGGCTCCATAACAATGGCCTTTTCTTTGGCCGGGCAAACCTCGGCGCAAATACCACAGCCCTTGCAGTGCTCAAAATCAATTCCGGTCATTTTTCCATCTTTGGTTTCAATAGAAGAATCGGGGCAATAAACCCAGCAGAAAAGACAGTGAATACAATTTTCCGGTATCCATTCAGGGCGCTTAACTCTCCACCCTCCGGTGACATATTCATCTGCGTTTCCCGCGTTCAAAATCAAACCTCCGCGAGTAAGTGTCTTCCATCCAGGCTTTTGTTCTTTACTCATTCCCCTTGCACCTCCTGAATCGCCCGATCCAGAGCGTTTAAATTGCCCTCGACAATCTCGGGCTTGCTGGAAAATTTGCTGGAAAATTCCTCTTCAATTTTTTCCCGGAATTGATCGATGGGTAACACGTTGCCCACCTTTACCAGAGCCCCCAGCATGGGAGTGTTGGGAAATATAGCTCCAATTTCTTCCCGGGAAATATTATTGGCATCAACAGTAAATACCTGTCCTGGCTCCAAACCAAGTTTTTCCCTGATCTTTTCGGGTTTTTGTTTGGTGTTGACCAGAACCTTACCTCCCGGAGCCAGGTTCTCTGTAACGTTAACAACTTCCAGGAGAGTTGGATCAAGAACAACGACAATTTTTGGACTCTCGATCTGACAATGCAGGGTCATTTTACCCTCGCTGATCCGGTTAAAGGCCAGAACAGGAGCGCCCATTCTTTCGGGCCCGTATTCGGGGAAAGCCTGGACATTAAGCCCCAGGTCTGATGCAACTACACCCAGCAGAAGGGAAGCCGTCTTTGAGCCCTGACCGCCTCTTCCGTGCCAGCGAATTTCAACTAATTCGGACATTTATTTGCCCTCCTTTGTATATTTTTTTCCAGGGTGTCCTGGTACAGTTCCAAAAAAAATCAGCTGTTTCTATAACAGCCGTCGGTCTTATACGGCATTCTCGGGTAAAAATCCTATAAAAAACAAACAGATGCTATTAGTTAGTATAACAGAAGTCCTAATGCAGGTCAATTCATTTCCGGCGAAAACTAAATAACTTTTATCTTCAAAAAACCCCCTGTAAAACAGGGCAATTCCAGGCGGGCAGAAATTTTATATTTCTTTGCGTCCCTGCAAAGCCTTACCCAGAGTAACTTCATCCGCGTATTCCAGGTCTCCCCCAATGGGAAGTCCGTGAGCTATCCGGGTAATTCTGTAACCCAGGGGCTTTAAAATCCGGGCCAGGTACAGCGCGGTAGCCTCCCCTTCTACATTGGGATCAGTTGCAACGATCACTTCTTTGAAGTTGCTCTCCTGGAGCCGGTTTAAAAGCTCTTTGATTTTTAATTCTTCCGGCCCGATCCCGTCAATAGGGGAAATAGAACCATGCAGGACATGGTAAAACCCAAAAAACTCCCCGGTTTTCTCCATTGCTACAATATCCTGGGGGTTTTCAACCACGCAAAGAACTTCCCCGTCCCTCCTGGCATCTTTGCAGATGGGACAGGGATCATCTTCGGTCAGGTTGCAGCAGCGAGAACAGTATTTAATTTTTTCTTTGGCTTCCAGAATTGCCTCAGCAAGTTCTTTAGCAGCAGACTGGGACCCCGAAAGAATATGGAAAGCCAGCCTCTGAGCGGTTTTAGGACCTATACCAGGAAGCTTGGTCAGTTGACCCACCAGGCGGGCAATGGGCCGGGCGAAGTAATGCATCTTACATTAAACCCGGGATGTTCATGCCCCCGGTAACTTTTTCCATTTCCTGGCTGGCCATTTCCTGGGCCTGGCGCATCGCCTCATTAACAGCAGCCAGGATCATGTCTTCCATCATTTCAACGTCATCAGGGTCCACTGCTTCCGGGTCAATCTTTATATCCAGGATTTCCTGTTTTCCATTGGCAGTAACTTCTATCATTCCTCCGCCAGCATTGGCCTTGACTTCCTTCTCGGCAAGTTCTTCCTGAATGCGGGCCATTTCCGCCTGCATTTTTTGCACCTGTTTCATCATCTTTCCCATGTTCATTGGTAAAACCTCCTCTTCCATATTTCATTCTTCTACAATCCGGCCCTCAAAAAGTTCCAGGACCTCCTGAACCAGGGAGTGGTCCCTCAGGGCTTCCTTGCTTTTTTCCCCGGTCTCTTTTTTTACTGATGTCCCCTCCTCCACCGGTTCTCCATCCATAATAAACCGGGGAGTAATTTTCTTGCCAAAAAACTCCTGCAGACTATCCTCAAGATAGTCCCGCTTTTTCTCAAGTTCAGTCCGGTGGAAAGCAAAACGAACCTGCAGAATTAAATTCCCCTTTTTCAGACCACGTGGAGAAACATCACGCAAAAGGGCCTGCAGTTTGGGATAGATGCTGTTTTCTTCCTTCTTGCGCCCCAAAAAGCGCAGGAAATCTACCCAGTTATCCTTGATGGATTTTCCCGAAATTGCTTTATCTTTGCTCCCAGTTTGCGCTAAAGTGGAAGCAGTTTCTCTCTCTTTTGGCTTATCTATCTCTTCCTCTTTTGCTTCATCCTTCACTTTTTTCTGCTCTTCCTCGGGCTTCTTTGCATATTTCGGCCTGGGAGTTTCTTTTTTGGGCTTCTTTTCAGTTTCTTTCTCAACCTCTTTTTTGGCGGGGAGTTTTTCTGTTTTAATTTCTTTCTCCCCTGTTAAACCGGCCAGGCGCAAACCTGCCATTTCCAAAAGTAAAAAGGGGTGGTTGGAATAACCCATGTTTTTTTCCAGGCCGGCAAGGATTTCCAGCATTGCCAGAAGATCCGAGCGGTCAAGGTTTCTACCCAGGTTTAATAATTCCTTTTTATCCTCGGGGGGCATCTCCAAAAGTCGTGTTTCAGTACCACATTCTTTCAATATTAAAAGGCTGCGCAGGTATCCCGTGAGATCGCGCAAAACGTTCCGGGGATCCTTACCCCTATCCTCAATTTCCTGCCACAGGGTAAAAAGTCCCCCGGTGTCACTTGTGATTATCTTTTCCACTATCCGGGCCAGGTCACTGCGGTCCAGTCGACCTAAAAGTTCATACACCTGTTCTCGTTCAAGGGAACCCTCGGAATAGGAAATGGCCTGGTCCAGAATTGAAATGGCGTCCCTGAGTCCCCCGCCTGCGGCTTCAGCGATAGCCTGCAGGGCCTCGGGTGAAACCGTTACACCTTCTTCTTTGCAGATTAACTCCAGGCGCTCAATAATATCGCTGTAGTTGTGGAGGCGAAGGTCAAAGCGCTGACACCTGGATAAAATCGTGGGTAAGACCTTGTGGGGTTCGGTGGTCGCGAGCAGGAACAGTACCCGGTCCGGGGGATCTTCCAGGGTTTTCAAAAAAGCATTGAAAGCTTCCTTGGTCAGCATGTGGACCTCGTCAATAATGTAAACCTTGTTTCGTCCCTCGCTCGGGGAAAAGGAAACAGTACCTTTAAGGGCTCTGATTTCGTCAATTCCCCTGTTGGAAGCAGCATCAATTTCCACCAGGTCCATGGACTTCCCTTCCTGATGTCTTTTGCAGGAAATACATACCCCGCAGGGATCGGGAGTAGGTCCTTCCTTGCAATTAACTGCCTTGGCCAGGGCCCGGGCAATTGTGGTTTTACCTGTTCCCCTGGGGCCGCAGAAAAGATAGGCGTGATTGACCTGCCCTGATTTCAAAGCATTAATCAGGGTCTGGACAACTGGTTTTTGCCCGACTATGTCAGCCAGGCGGTGTGGTCTATATTTGCGGTAGAGCGCCATGTAGGCCATAATAATTCCTCCCATTTAGGTCAATTCGTCAATACCCTCCACTCTCCTGCCCCGAAAATAAAAAACCCCCGTTGGGGGAATAAATTGACCGCACACCCGCCTTCGAATCAACTGCCCGGACGTTACCTGGACAGTTAGCTCCCTCCAGGAACCCCTGCGGCACCCGAAGGGTTCCACTTACCGCTGCTC
>PWGV01000152.1 GCA_003554585.1 Halobacteroidaceae bacterium
ATATGATTGCTTATATTGAATCGTTCCATTCAATTTTGGAGGAGGAATGTTACACAAGGAACGAATTTGAAAGTTTTTTGCAGGCTTATTCAGTGGTCACTGATTACATGAAATATTACTGCGAAAAAAGGATCCATGGAAGCCTCAATTATATGGCTCCGAGAAGATTCAATAAAGCTTTTCTGGATAATCAGGTAGAAGCAAAATCTTTCAGTGCATAATCTCCAATTTTAGGGGGCCAAGCCGATAATAAAAATTTTTCAGCCCTTTTTCAAGTTAAAAAAGGTAATAAATTTTATTAAAGGGGTGTTAAGAAAAAAATAAAAAGTATTAGTAGGGGCATGTAAGAAATATTGAGAGGTGTGATTATTATCTTTTTGAACTGGGGAATAATATTTATCCTTATAATTATCTTTCTGGGAATAAAAACTCTGGAGAAAATCCGGGTAAAAAAATATTGGGGAGACATCCCGCTGCGTATTCATGTAAATGGGACCCGGGGAAAGTCCACTGTGGTCAGGTTTTTGGTTTCGGGATTGGGAAGCGGGGGATATAAAGTGATTGGAAAAACAACAGGAGAAATCCCGGAACTGCAAATAAATGGGGAGAAAATACCTATACACAGGCGGGCTCCAGCAAATATTAAAGAACAGGTAACTGCCTTGAGAAAGGGAGCTATTAGTGGGGTGGATGTTTTAGTAACTGAATGCATGGCGATAAACCCTGAGCTTCAAAAAGCAAGCGAATCTTTTCTCGGGTCCCAAATAGGTATTATTACTGGCTTTGGGCCTGATCACATTGATGTTTATGGGGAAAGTTCAGAAAAAATCTCAGAGGGACTTTCAGGGTTCATACCCAAAGAGGGCAAGGTATTTTTGATGGAAAATGACCTGCCTTTTTTCCGGGAAAATATTGCAGACAGGAATTCAGAAGCAGTTGCGGTTTCCTGGGCCAATTCGGAAGAAATTATTGGGCTTAATCATATTGATAAAAACATTTCACTCGCCCTTGGAGTTTGCGAGTATTTGGGGGTTCCCCGGGAAAAAGCCTTTCCTGCAATTAAAGAGGAAGCAAAAAAAATTAATCTTCTTTATAAAATAAAAGCTAATGGTTCTGCCCATTTAATAATTAACGCTTTTTCCGCAAATGATCCCGAGAGCACTCTGAACCTGTACCAGGATATAGAAGAAAAGGAAGAGCCAAATCTGCCTTTGCTTGGTATTTTTAACAATCGAAATGATAGAAGTTTTAGACTGAAAACTTTTGCCAGATTCCTGGAAATGCTCCCCTTCCGGGAAATAATCATTATAGGGGATTACCACCGGCACTTAAAAAATTGGAAAAGTGAAAAATACAGGGTTAAAAACATGACAGGGGAAACCAAGTTTATGCCAAAAGAAATAATTCGGAGTCTTGAATCAGATCATTTAATTTTGTGTTTTGGGAATTACCATAAGAAAGGGAGGGCGTTTATAGATTTTATAGAGCAGGAGGGAAAGAAGTGCAACCTGATATCATAGTTGTAAGCATAATTTTTTCCATAATTGTTTTTTATTTAACCGGTTTTTCCCCTGGCGGAATAATTGCTCCGATTTATTTTGCCATGTATTTTAACAATGTGCCATTAGTTATGGGAACGCTTTCATTATCGCTCCTTGTATATTATTTAATAAAAATAAGCCAGAGGCATTTTATTATCTATGGCCGGCAGAGGTTTGCCCTTGCTGTGGTTTTTGGGGTTTTAATTCAGTGGGGAGTGGCTAGTTTTTTCCCCGTTTTCCCTTTGGGATTCATCGGCTTTATTATCCCTGGAATTGTGGCAAATGAATTTCACCGCCAGGGCATAGTGATTTCTATCTTTTTACTTTTGATTTCTTCGGGAGTTTTATTTCTTTTCTTTGGGGGCCTGGGATTAGGAGGATTTTCATGGTAAAAGAACTGGGAATACTTACCCTGCTTGTTTTGTTAGCAGTATTTCTTCTTCCGGGGGAAATGTCTCCCCAGCCACATTTTGACAAAATGGAAAGGGCAGCTTTCCGAATGGAAAAGACACTGGGTTATTTGAGAAATTACCGGGACAAACACGGGCCGCCTTTTGATGAAGCAGTCGATCCTAATTTTACAGGATTAATTGGAGTGAATTTTTCCCCAATAACTACAACATTAGGTTATCTGGAAACAAAAAGGGCAATGACTAACCCAAATTTTGCAGCCTTAATGGTAAAATTACTAAAAAAAAGAAACCTTGGCCCTGGAGATAAAATTGCAGTTAGCGCTTCTGGTTCCTTCCCTGCGGCTTATTTAGCTTTTGTGATTGCAGCGGAAGAAATTGGGCTTAATCTGGACATAATCCTTTCACTGGGCTCATCCAGTTGGGGAGCAAATAACCCCAAATTAACTATTATAGATATTGAAAGGGTTCTCTGGGAAGGAGGATATATAAAAAACAGAAGTTCGTTTGTTAGCCTTGGAGGGAGTAAAGATAAAGGGAATAATTTCTGGCCTGGAGGTATGGATATAGCAGAAGAGGCTATTGAAAGAAATAATGCTGAGTTCTGGTACTATGGATCCTTTGAGGAAAATATAAAAAACCGTTTTTTATTTTTTCAAAAAAAAGCCCCGGTTCTTTACGTGAATATTGGTGGGGCAGAGGCAAGTTTAGGGCCATATCCATTAAATCAGAAATTTAAACCCGGTTATAATTTTTACCCCTTTTTCCCTCGGCCTGAAGATAGGGGAGTAGCTGCTCGTTTTCTAGAAAAAAATATTCCAGTTTTTAATATACTGGAAATTAATTATTTTTTGGAGAGGTATAATTTTCCCGAAGATCCGGTACCTTTACCGCAGAGTGGTATAGGAGAAATTTACTGGAAAGAAAAAATGGCTTTTAAGGATTCAATGGTTATTATTTTTCTTGTAATTTCGGAACTTGTGAAGATCAGAGAGTGGAAAGTTTCCCCCAAAAATAGAAACCTGCAGGGAGAAAAAAATAAAAATGAGATATAAAAGAGATAAAACAGGGGAAATTTGTTCTCCGAATAATTCTAGTGAACAAAGAAGGTTAGAAAGGAGGAGGCTTATTTGGGAAAACCTCTTATTCTAGCAATTGATGATGATCAGGACATTCTTTATACCATAAAAGCAATTGGAGACCATGCAAATTGGGATGTTCACGTTGCAAAAGACGGGATAAAAGGTTTGGAACTGGTAAAAACCTTTAAGTTTGACCTGGTTATTATTGATTATTATATGCCTTACCAGGATGGGATGGAGACTTTAAAAAAAATAAGAGAAGTTGATTCCGAAATGCCTGTAATGGTGCTCACCGTCGATGAAAGCCAGGAGGTTGCGAAACAGTTCATGGATCTGGGGGCTAATGATTTTGCTTTAAAGCCAATTAAAGCTCCTGATCTTATTTCCAGAGTAAATTTACACCTTTCACTAAAAGATAAAAAAAGTAATGAGATTCAGGAATTTACTCAAGATTGCCTGCCTAAAGGTTTAAACAAAAATACCCTGTTATTTTTGTTGGAGCAGTTGAACCAGAATAAAGAATATTACAGCGCAGAGGATATTTCTGAGCAAACCGGGATGGCTTATCCAACGGTAAATCGGTATTTGCGTTTTTTGGAAGAAGAGGGTTATCTAGATGTTCAGCATGAATATGGGAATATTGGTAGACCCAAAATCTCTTATCTGCTTAAAAACAAAAGGAGGTAAATTTATAATGAAGTTAAGGAAAAATTTGATTCTGCTTCTGGTAGTGGGGTTTGTGGTTTTTGTAACAGGGTTTGTGGTAGGTAGTGAAAAGATTTCCGAGCTGGAAGAACCCGCACTTCTATCTTCAATTGGGCAGAGCCCAGACGTACAAATGATGGAAGTGATTTTGAACCGGGTAGAGGTAGAGCATACCTTAATTGAAATGGCTTATGAGGAAGATATTCTGGAAGGAGATTATAAAACATTAATTC
>PWGV01000090.1 GCA_003554585.1 Halobacteroidaceae bacterium
AAAGGCCAGAGGGTTCCATGATGAAGAGTATTTTAAAATCAAAATTTTTCAGGCAATAAATCTTAAGAATAATTATTGAATGTCAACTGTACTCATTTGGAGGAGAACCGAAAAAAAAATCGTGTTTTTTGCAGGAGACAGGCAGTTTTTTCCGAATAAGATATATTGATTGTAATAATTTGCACAAGCCCTGTCCAGGAGGTGATAGTCCTTTTATTAAAAAGCAAAGGAGTGATGATGATCAGTATCAATCAAACCTGGATTTCCAGCCCGATAAGAAGTCAGGTCTACAGCTTTTTATCAGCCTGTTTTCGCGACGAAATTACACCTGACATAATAAGCGCTTTTTTGGGTAAAAAAGCTGAGATGATAAAGGCTCTCCAGCAGTTATCTGATAAAAATTCTGCTGAGATGGAAAGCATAATCAAGAGGATTTCAACGGGTTGGGCCGAAGTTAGCGGGGAAAAAAGACTGCAGTTAAGAAAAGAATTTGCTTTCCTTTTTTTAACCCCTGAAGGGGTTAAACCATTTGAATCCGTATACCGGGGGAAAAAGAAACTTTTAATGGACAAACCCTGGGAGGAAGTTCGTTCTTTTTTCCGGGAACTTGGCCTGGAAAAATCCCCCGAAGAAGACCATCCCGAAGATCATGCAGCCGTTGAACTCGGTTTTATGGCAAATTTTGCTCATATGACCAGTAAAACTGAAACGGGTGATGAAGAATGGCAAGAAATCGTTGCTATTCAGAACGATTTTTTGCAAAATCATATTTCCCGCTGGATTCCTGACTTGTGTGATGACATCCTGGAAAAAGGGGAAAAAGTAGAGTTTTATAATTTAATCGCCCGGTTGACCAAAGCGTTAATCGGCCTGGAAAAAAATCTTTTTAATCAACAGAAAGGGAGGGAATAACTTGCCTGAAAAAAAGGAAACAAGAAAATTTTCACGCCGTTCATTTCTCAAGGCTTCTGCAGCTACTGTAGCCGCGGGAGCCGCCGGGAGTTTTCTTCTAACCAAAAGCGGTAAGAAGACTGCCTCCGGGGTATCTCAAAAGGCGGCGGCTGCTCCCAAGGTCACCCATAAGTACAATTTCTGCGGGATCTGCAGTGCCAACTGCGGTATGGTTGCTGAGGTAATTGATGGAAAGGCGACCCGCCTGTTAGGAAACCCCGATGACCAGGTGGCCAAAGGGAAACTCTGTGTAAAGGGGTATGCCGCACTCAAGGACCTTTACGACCCCGATCGCTTAAAGTACCCCATGAAGAGGACCAATCCCGAGAAGGGTCCTGGAGTCGACCCCGGTTGGGTAAAAATTTCCTGGGATGAAGCTTTTGAACTTGCTGGAGAAAAGTTCAACGAAGCAAAGGAAAACTACGGACCCGAATCAATCGCCTTCTTCTCCCGGGGTCACGACTGGATGAACCGTCTGCGGAGGGCTATTGGAACACCCAACCATATCCAGCACCACAGCACCTGCTTTACAACCTATACTGCTGTCTGGCGGGCCTGTGTTGGGGTAGGAAACCGTCCCTTTATGCTCGATCTGGAAAATGCCAAGTACCTTCTTTCCTTCGGCTGGGACATGCCGTCCAAGGCCAAGAACATGTCCGCCCGGGATTACGTAAAGGCTGTCTCCAATGGAGCTAAATCTGTTGTTGTCGATCCCCGCCTTACCGTAACCGGAACTCTGGCAGACGAGTGGATCCCGATCAAACCGGGAACCGACCTGGCCTTCATGCTGGCCATGATCCGGATTATCCTCAACGAAGAGCTTTATGATAAAGAATATGTCGAGCAGTCCACCATGGGCGTAGAGGAACTTAAAGCCGCAGTCCAGGATTACACTCCCGAGTGGGCTTCTGAAATCACCGGAGTAGACCCCTCCACCATCGAACAGGTGGCCTGGGACTTCGGAACGACACGTCCCGCCTTAATTCCCAACCACAAGCGGGATGCCGGTGGACCCAACTACTCCAACTCCTGGCGCGTGGCTTTCTGCAAGCTGATCTTAAACACCCTCGTGGGAAGTATTGACCATGAAGGTGGCCAGGTCTTTCCCCGGACACCGAGCATGCCCGGATTTGACCAGGTCTTTCCACCTCCTGAATTCCCTGAAATGAAACCTGAGAGAATTGATGGTTTTGAAAAGCCCCCCATAATTGGTCCAACCCGCAGAGGGGATTTTTCAACAGTCACCGACGCAATCCTGGATGAAGATCCCTACCCCCTCAAGGCTGCTTTCTTCCGCAAGCACAACGTCCTGGCCTTCCCCGATGCAGTTAAATTCACAGAAGCCCTGAAAAAGCTGGACTTTGTCGCTGTCGTGGACGTCTGGCCCAGTGAAATGGTGCAGATGGCTGACGTCGTCTTCCCCGAACCATATTTCCTGGAAACCAGCAGTTTTGGAGCAAGATCTTACTTCGCCTTCTACCCGCAGCTGGCCCTCCGCGAACCGGTTATCGACCCCATGTATGATACCAGGGGTTACGGCGGGGTCATTGAAGGCCTGGCCAAGAAAATGGGTTACGGTGAATACTTTGAAGGTGTAAGCGGTGGCAAGCTCCGCGAAGAGCAGTTAAAAACCCTGGGAACCTCCTGGGATGAGCTCCAGAACAGCCCCAACGGACTCTGGAGTGACGAACGGGAATTCGTTCCAAAAACCAGTTTCGATACCGAAAGTGGAAAAATCGAGTTATACTCCACAGAACTGGAAAAACACGGTTACGATCCCCTTCCCTACTGGCAGCCCAAGCGGGAAATGCCCAGTTCGGAATACCCATTCTACATGCTGATCAGCCGACCGGGAATGCACAAGATGACCGCTACCCAGAACAACGAGTTGATGCTGCAGGCCTACCCGGAAAATTCGGTTATGCTACACAGGGAAAAAGCTCAGGAAATGGGTATCCAGGAAGGTGATGAGGTATACGTAGAATCCAGAGCCGGACGGATCAAACTCCAAGCTGAGATAATTGAAGGTATCCGGCCCGATTGTATCTGCATCGAGCACGGCTTCGGGCACTGGTCCAAGCAATACAGCCTGGCCTATCAGCGCGGGGCCAACGAAGGCGACCTCATTCCCCGCATAAGTGTCGACGAAATGCTCAAAATAAATGACCCGGGAGCCGGTTCCTGTATGAACGACTTCTGTGTCAAGGTCTACAAGGCTTAAAGGGGGGAAAATAGATGAGTAAAACAATGCTAATTGATCAAACCAAGTGCATCGGCTGCAGCGCCTGCACCGTTGCCTGTAAAAATGTCTATGACCACACTCCATTCGGAGTCCTAAGGACCTCGATGAAAAAATACGAACAGGGCTCTTATCCCGATACATCTTTCCGCTTCCGCAAGGTAATGTGCATGCACTGCCAGAACGGAGCTCCCTGTATCGACCCCTGTCCGGTAGATGCCATCAGCTACAAGGATGGAGAGGACGGCGGGATGGTCCTGATTGACCAGGAAACCTGTATTGGCTGCGGACTCTGCGTCAATGTCTGTCCCTTTGGAGCACCGAAAATGGACGATGAGAGGCGGAAAGCAGAAAAGTGTACCTTCTGCAACGACCAGTTGGTCCCTGGCCAAACACCCTACTGTGCTGACGCCTGTCCCGTAGGCGCCATTGCCTATGGCGACCGGGAAGAAGTTATCGCCGCTGGCGAAGCAAGGGTAAGCCAGCTTAAAAACGCCGGCCGCAATCAGGCCAGCCTTTACGGAACTGATGATGCAATAGTATTCTACGTTCTGGACGCCCCGGCCAGCATTTACGATCTACCTAAAGAAGGCTATACCCTGGCCAGCCTGGGCTGGAAAACCATTACTTCTCCCGTTGGAAGCCTGGTAGCCCTGGCGGCAATGGGTAGCATGGGCTTAACCCGCCTGCGCAACAGGATGGAAGAAGTAGAAAAAGAAGAAAATAAATAGTAACAAAGAAGTCCCCGGGAAAATCCGGGGACTTCTTTTTTTGCTTTTCCATCCTTCACTGGAAAAAACCATTTTTTCTCCAGGGAATAAATTTTTATTTCCGTTTAAGCGAAGAAAGCCAGGAAATATCCTGTAAAGACTGCTGATAGGAAAATACACAGTGCGAATAAACCCAGAAATTTCTTGTTAAAGATAGAACTCATAAATACGAGCCCGTTAATGCTCGTCCCTGCTCCGGCCAAGATAAAAGCAATTCCCGGCCCTACTGCCTGAGTAACCTCAAGGAATGGAGCTACTATGCTGATTTTTGTACAGTCCGCCCCATAAATGGGGATCCCAACGGCAGCAGCTATCGGAACACCATAAGCGTTGGACATTCCCAGGACATTCTGAAACACCTCGCCGGAGATATAGGACTGCATTAATGCAGCAATAAACATGGCGGCTACAGCATAGGGAATTATTTTTTTGAGGGTTTTAAACCCGGCCTGCCAGGCTCCATAAAAAATGGAAACCTTTCTATCTTCAGCACAACAGGCAGACTCAGTTTTTTGTTCAGAACAACAATTTAATTCATTCGAACTCCCCGAGCAGCAACTTTCTTCCTGATAATGGCTGAATTTATCCCTGATTATCTGCTCGGAGTTCCCGTAAGCAGAAAGCAGGGTGCTGATTAAAAGCCCCAGGATTATGGCGACAAGCAAATAGAGCAGGGCAATCTGCAGGCCAAAAATACCCATAAGGAAAAGAAAAGCGGGGATACTTACTATGGGGCTGATGATAAAAAAGGTCAGGGCAAGTTTTAAGGGAATCCCCGCCTGCAAAAGACCCACCATTATGGGGAAAGCTCCGCATTCACAAAAAGGAAGGATGGCTCCAAGGGCTGCCGCCCGCAATCGCCCCTCCCAGGGTCTTTTCCCTGTCATAAGATTGCGGAGCCTTTCTTCGCCTAACCAGAGCCGGGCAAGCTCGGCCAGGAAAACGGCAGCAATCAGGATAGGAATTAATTTTAAAACTAACTGGCCAAAATTATTTATTATCTCCAAGGTGCTCCCCCTTTTCAGTAAGGCTTTTTAAGCCTTTTCTCGAAGTAAAACAAAGTATAAATTCAAACTCTAATTCATATATTGACATATATCGATTTGTTAGTCAACCTTTTTTTCTACATTTTTAAAAACCTTTGCTGGGGGTATCCCCCAAACTCTTAAAATGTGTTATAATCAGGGATAGATTTATTATATTGCGGTACAGAAGGAGAAAAAATGATCAAAAAGTTCAAACCCAAAAAAACCAAACCAAAACCAAAAAATCTGGTTGATCACCTGGAAGAAGTTCGCAAAAGACTTTTCATTATTATCGGTGCCCTGGTTCTGGCTACAATAGCTGTTTTTCCCTTTGCTCACCAGATCCTGCTCTTTTTGCTGGCTCCCCTGGGTGAACAGCAGCTTATTTACACCTCGCCCCCCGAGGCATTTTTGGCCAATATTAAACTCGCCTTTACCGGGGGTATACTCCTGGCCTCGCCGATAATTATCTACCAGATTATGGCCTTTGTGGGACCTGCCCTGTACAAAAAAGAACGCCGGCTCTTTTACCCTTTTATCGCCGGCATGTACCTTCTTTTCCTCCTGGGAGTAACCTTTGCCTATACAACTGTAATACCATTTACCCTGAATTTTTTCCTGCGCTTTGCCGGAGAAGACCTGGAGCCTCTTTTTACCATTTCCAGTTATATCTCTTTTAATACCAACCTGCTTCTGGTTTTTGGATTAACCTTCCAGACTCCCCTGGCCTTTTTGCTGCTGGGTCTATTAAATGTAATTACCGCTGACTTCTTGCGGCGGATCCGCAAATTTGCGTTTCTCGTCATTATTATACTGGCAGCCGTGATAACTCCTCCTGATGGTATCTCCCAGATTATGGTTGCTCTTCCCCTAATTCTTCTGTACGAAGTCGGAATTCTTCTGGTCCGTCTGGTTCATCGGAAGAGGGTCCGGGAAGAAGAGAATTAAATTCCCCCTCCGGGGCAAGGAATAATTCTTCCGAATCCCACAGCTGAATTACCTCACCCTCGCCCCCCAAGCGGTGAAGGAAAATGTATCCCCAAATTATTAAATTGGCAATAATTAAGAAAACTAAAGCGGCCACAAGCAGGCCGCTTTTTCCTTTATTTCCTGACAATTTCTAGCCCTCCATTTGTGAGGCGGCTTCAACTGCCCTTAAAAGAGCAGCAGCACCGAAGGGTAAAGCCCTTTCGTCAATATCAAAACGGCTGTGGTGGTGGGGATATTCATAGTCTTCTCCTCCTGCACCGAGAAAGAAAAATACTGAAGGAACTTTCCTGCAGAATTCCGCGAAATCTTCAGAGGGAAGAACAGGCCCAAATTTAATTATCTCTTCGGGTCCGAACAATTCTCCAAACTCTTTTTCCAGTTTCTCAACCAGTTCAGGGTCATTGATCAAGGGTGGAGCAGAATTCAGGAGGCGATATTCGGCTTGAACCCCGTGACCTTTTTCAATACTGGCCAGGTAATCGGCAAAACGCCCCTGGATAATTTCCCGAATTTCGGGGGAAAAAGTCCTGAAGGTTCCATCAATATCAACGGTTTCAGCCACTATATTACCCTTGGTCCCCCCATTTATTTTGCCGAATGTCAGGACATAGGATTCGGTTGTCGGGACTACTCTGGTCAGGTTGCTCTGCAGCCCGTGGATTAAATCTGCTGCTGCTGCGACCGAATCCCTGCCCTCGTGGGGCATGGCCCCGTGGGCAGCCTTCCCCTTAATCCTTATGGAAAAATTATCTGCAGAGGCCATGAAAACTCCTGGTTTCAGGCCAATTTTTCCAAATTCCATTCCCTGCCAGATATGAAGCCCAAAAACCATTTCAACCCGGGGATTTTCCAGGACCCCTTCTGCGATCATCTTCCGGGCACCGCTTACCAGTTCCTCGGCCGGCTGGAATATTAACCGGACTCTGCCTTTCCACCGATCCGCATTATCAATTAAAAGCCTGGCCGCTCCCAGGAGCATTGCCATGTGGGCATCATGCCCGCAGGCGTGCATCACCCCGGGATATTCTGAGGCGAAGGGTAGCCCTGTTTCTTCATCCACCGGCATGGCGTCCATGTCCGCCCGGAGCCCAATTACAGGTCCGGCAGGATCGCCTGCTTCAATGTCAACGACCAGTCCGGTACCGGCACATCTTCTGGGCTCTAAACCCATTTCCCGGAGGATTTTTTCCAGGTGGGCCGCTGTTTTTTCCAGGTCAAAACCCAGTTCAGGAATCCTGTGAAATTCTCGACGCCAGTCAACAATTTGCTGCTCCAGTTTCCGCGATTTTTCCAACCACATAAATTTCTACGCTCCCTTCTGTTTTCTTTCCCCGGTCCTATTCTTTAATGGGATAGAAGAAAAAAGCAAGCCGGCAGTGAACATCCTTATCTTTTTTGTCCTTCTCCAGGTGATCAATTATCTCCCGGAAGGCTTGGTTCAACCTTTCATTGACCCAGGGCATATCTTCTGCAGACATTTTTACCTGGTGCAGGGTAATGCCCCCGCTGCTGACATCCCCAACTTCCAGGGCGGAAAGTTCCTGGGCCATTTCTGCAGCCCGTTCAACCAGAAATTCCCGCACCAGAGAAATCCCCTCATCACCTGGAAGTTTAGCTGTTTTTACCGCAATCGAGCGAGCCCGGGGCAAATAATATTCTGTGCCTTCATCAGTGGCTCGGTCTAAAAGCCCAACGGCTTCCAGCCCGGAAAGATATTCTTCTGTTTCCCTGCGGTTAAGGGGCAGGGCTCTGGCAATTTCTTCGGTTGTGCAGGCCCCCTGATCCTGCAAAATATTAAGGATGTCCCGGTGGACAGAATCAGCCAGAGCTTCCATCTGTTCATTTTTAACAATTTCCAGTGTTTCCAACTGGGGCTTCAAATCCTCTCTTGCCATTTCAATACCTCTCCTTCAAGAAAAAATTAATGGTTTGTCTTGCCAGGTTTTTCAGTTATAATCTATATTAAATTGGACATTAAAAAAGCAAATCCTGCTGAATTCAGAGAGTTTCCTGGAAAGAAAAAAAATTGACTTTTAAAAAACTTCGCAGACAGGAAATTTAATTAACCTTCTCAGTTTTTATCTTTAATTTCCCCAAAATATTCAACTGCCTGGGCCACCGCCATTCTGCGGGCCAGGGATTCTATTTCCATGCTCCTATAAAAACCCAGGGCACAGTACAGACCAGTAAAGTAATGGGGGTTCCAGTTGTCCGGGCGGTGGTAGCGGGAAAATACTCGAAACAGCCAGTCTGTTGCAGGCACTCCGCTTTCCAGGACGGAAATTACCAGGTTCACCGTATTTTCCATATCTTCCAGGCTGAACCTCTGGGCAAATTCTTCGAAGCTATTGGGGGGTTCGGGTAGTTCAGCCTTTTCAAGCTTATCCAGCCTCTCCTGATCCAGGGTTTTTTCCGAAACCCATTCTTCTAAAATCTTGAAAGGCAGCCCCCTTCCCCGGTTGAAGGAAGTCAACTCCCACTGCAAAAATAAGTACAGGGTTATCATGTGGTGCAGGTTTACTATCCCCTCTCCAGAAGCACAGATCTGCAAAAGGCTATTTAAATCGAGCATCGCACTTTTTACGGGAGTGGGTAAATCTCCAGGCACCGGGAATCGGCCCAGGTACAGGAGATAGGAAAAGAGGGAAGTTGGAGTTGCTGGATGACCGGGTAAAATCAGGTCAGCCATAACCGGGAGAAAACAGCTGAAGGAATGACCAAGGGTTTCTGGAATACTGGCAGTGCTTAACCACAATAGTCCCTGGGCCAGCTCCACCGGTTCTTCCCTGTAGGCCTGGCAGGCGTAAAAATAGGCGTTGTGAATATTTTTTGCTCCCAGGGCTTCCAGCATACTGGCCAGGGGATCTTCGGGTTCTTCCCCTCCCCGGAGGAAACCTCCTTGAATTTCAACCCATTCCCTGTTCATGGCTTCCATTAAAATAAGTCGGGCCAGTTTTAACTGGGTTTCCCGGCTCAATAATCCTGCGTTGGCCATCCGCCGAAGAAACAAATTCATTTTTACCTGGTGGAAATTGCCGTAACGGAGGTTCGCTTCCATTACCAGATAAGGAGCCAGTTCATCCACAAGTGAAACAAGGCTAAAGTTTTGATCGCCTTCCAGGCGGGAAACATAATTATCAAGGAGGGACTTATCTTTTTTTACCAGTATCTCGCGGACGGGAGTTTCCATAATTCACCACCCTATTTCCTTTTAACCTGTTAATTCTATAGAAAACCATCTCTCCCTTTTATTTCCGGAAAAAAACCCCACCGAAGTGGGGCAATCTTTTTAATTTTAGTCCGAACCCATCTGTTCTCTGGTTAAAGGAGTGTGGGGTGGAGATTCTTCAATAACCTTGGTCTTCCAGGTGCCCCTGGATACCCAGATTGCGATTAAAACCGAACCGGTAACCTTGGCAATGAAAACTGCCCACCAGATGCCTTCCTTGCCCATGCCCAAAACTCTGGATAATAAAAGGGCCAGGGGAATCTGGATAACCCAGACTTCCAGGATATCAAAAAATGTTCTTTCCATGGTTTTTCCTGCTCCCTGCAGGGCTCCTCCCAGGACCATTAAAACTCCCAGAAAGGCATAACCAAAACTTCCTATCCGCAAAAGCCCTGTCCCAATCTCTACAACCCGGGTTTCCTCGCTGAAAAGACCCATAATTTCAGAAGCAAAAAGCCAGATGACCCCTGCCACAGAAACCATCAGGACAAAAACAATTATGGAAGCTACAAAAGCCGTCCGGCCTGCATGTTCAGGCTGGCCTGCCCCCAGGTGCTGACCGACGAGGATCGCAGTGCCCCTGCTTAAACCTATCGCAATCATGACAAACAGTGAAAAAATCCTGGTGCCTACACCCCAGGCAGCAACAGTAAAGGTGCCATAAACCGCAACTATCCCGGTCATTACGGTCATCGCCGTGGAAATAGCGGACATTCCGACTGCAGACGGAACTCCTATCCGGAAAATTTTCTTGATCATTTCCAGGTCCGGAATTAGATGCTTTAAACGGATCTGAAGCCCTTTTCGCCCGGTAACAAGGATATACGTGGCTACAAGAGCTCCAGCAAAACGGGTAAGGACCGTTGCAATTGCTGCCCCCTGGATGCCCCAGGCCGGGAAAAATCCCCAGCCAAAGATAATAAAGGGGTCCAGGATAATATTGAATAAAACTGAAGCCACCTTGATTTTCATCGGGGTTATTGTATCCCCTACCCCTTCCAGGACTGCTGTAAAAATAAAGTAGAGGAAAATCAGGGGAATCCCACCGGTAATTATCCGGAAATAAGCCCAGGCATGGGGCAGGACATCATCCCCTGCACCCACGAGGCGCAAAAGATACTGGCCAAAAATCAGGCCGAGGCTGGAGAAAACAACCGATAAACCCAGGGCGATCAGGACTACCTGCCCTGCAGCAAGGTCGGCTTTTTCTTTTTGGTTGGCCCCGGTATACTGGGAAACCAGTGCTACCCCGGAAATGGAAAAACCCGCGGCAACTGAAAAAACTACAAAGATCAGGGGAAAAGAAATTGAAATGGCAGCGAGATAAACCGGGCCCAGCTTCCCGACCCAGAAGGTATCTGCGAGATTATAGCTCAACTGCAAAAACTGGCCAACAATAATCGGCCAGGAGAGGTATAATAGAGTGGGGACTATGGGGCGATCGGTAAGTCGGGGAAAGGACTGGGCTTTCATGGCAAAAACCTCGCTTTTTCAGAGCAAAAAAAATGATTTTCCGGTACATTATACCACTTTTTACTCCTTCTAACTACCTGCAAAAACAAAGTCGAGCCCTTTATTTACAACTCTACCCGAATAAGGTATCATATTACCAGTCAATCCTATATTTGGAACGGAGGTACACCATGGAGACCCAGGCGCTGATTGGCATTATTATCTTCTTATTTTTTTCCGTGGGAGCAATTTTCATATCCTACAATCTGGAAAAGTTCCTGCCCCTCCTCCAGAAATTCTATTCTTTCTGGGGCATTAAGGTAGAGTTCGAGGATAGGGGCCGGGAAAATATCCGCCTCTTAATCCTTTTTCTGGGACTACTCTTTTTAATTGGCGCGGGAGCGATTATTTTTCTGGTCTAAGCCAGATAAAAAATCAGGGAGGAAATTTAATGTTAACTATTGAAATACCCGGAAGGCAAACGCTGGAATTAAAATACCTGGTCCTTGATTTTAACGGGACTCTGGCCCAGGATGGGAAGCTCCTACCAGATATCGCCCCGAGGTTGAACCTGCTGGCCAACCAACTCCAGGTTTATATAGTTTCTGCTGATACCTTCGGTTCCGTGGAAAAAGAACTGGAGGAAGTTAACTGCGAGGTAAAGATAATCGGTCCTGACCTGCAAAACAAGGCCAAATACGAGTTTATAAAAACCCTTAATTGTGTTCACGTAGTGGCAATTGGAAACGGTTATAACGACAGCCTGATGTTGAAAAACAGCGCCCTGGGCCTGGGAGTAATCCAGGCAGAAGGGGCCAGTTCGGATACGATTAAAGCCGCTGCAGTGGTGGGAACCGATGTCCGGGATCTCCTGGATCTTTTAATTTATCCGGACAGGCTCAAAGCCACCCTGCGCAATTAAAGATTTTCTTTGTTTTTTAGGAGGTGGATGCTTTGGCACAGAACCCCCTGGTGAAAATAATTTTTGTGCTGTTTATTGTGGCCATAATTTTTTCTATCTGGGGCGGAGAAGGAGATCAGCCCGACTATGCCCTGGGAATTGTGAAAGAAGATTATGAAATAAGCGGTAACCCCCTTTCCCGGACTACCCAGGCGGCCTTAACCATAGCCTTCAATGAATTTTTTTCCCGGAAAGAACTTGATTTTTCCCTCCAGATTGAATTTATTACCTTCCAAAAAGAAAACAATGACTTAATTAAAAAGGCAGAGGAATTTCTGGATGGAGATTGGGAAGTTCTGGCGGTAATCGGTGCCACAGACCGGGCCTCTACCCTGACGCTAGCCGAAATAACTGAAGAACGAGATATTGTTCTTCTTTCTCCGTTTTTTCCCACCAGGGAGGGCAAGTTTTCTTTCAGCCTGGCCCCTACACCGAAGCAGTTGGCCTTACCCCTGAAAAACATTCTAAGCAATGAACTGAAAAAAGAGGAAGCCCTGCTTCTGGGAGAACACCCGGCATTTGACCTTGAGAGTTTAAAAAATTCTCTTGAAGACCTGGGCATAAATACTCGGGAAACTTCCGTTCCAATAGAGGATTTTTCCGAGACCCCAATCCTTATCCTTGACCCCGCTTTGGCTGAGGATATAACAGCCGAACTTGTTTTTGTGCTTCCTCCCAACCTCAATTCCCTTCCTCAAGCAAATGAAGATTTTTTCGCAGTAATCTGCCCCGCCCTTCTGGAAGAAAGAGAGGAAAACAATATTTTCAGGGAGGAATACTCCGATATTGCGAGGAGACCGGATTGCTTCGCTTTCAATGCCCATGACGCTCTGTATTTTATCCTGGAAGTTTTACACGCTGCAGGAAGCGAACCTCCGGACATGCAAAAATCCTTTTTCTTTTTTGAAACCACCCTGCTCCGGGGCCCTACTTCTTTTTCCCAGGCCGGAGTAGTGGAAAAACCCCTGCCCCTGCCCATTAAAATCCAGGAGGAGAAGTATATTATTCTTAACCAGAAATCCGATTAAAAGAAGAGCCCTTCCCCCCGGAAGGGCTCTCTTTTTTTGCCCATTTAAATTTCAACGAGTTTTACCTCGCCTGTTTCCAGGGATGGACTCAGAATTTCCCGGACCTCATTTTTGCAGGTAAAATACAGAACCTGCCAGCCCCTTGCTGTAAGCTCTTTTATGGTATCCAGAAGGCGTTTTAACCGGTCCTGATCTGCTTTTATAAAGGGGTCATCCAGGATAAAAAATCCGGTTTTTTCTCCCAGGATTTTCTCTCCCATTGCAACCCGAATTGCCAGGTAGAGCTGGTCAAAGGCTCCCCCCGAAAGATTCCTTGCAGGGATAATTTTTCCCCCTTCTTCCCGGGCAATTATTTCCCGGTTTTCCCGGTCATAACTGACCTGAGTGTACCTTCCCCCGGTAATCCGGGAAAAGATTTCCCCGACCCGGCTGTCCGTGAAAATTTCCGAAACCTTTTCCTCTTCTTCCACTTTAATTTCAGAAAAAATGTCAATTACTAGTTTGGCCCTTTCCTTGTTTGTTTCGTGGGAACTTATAAAGTCATCTATTTTCTTTTTTAGCTCCTGCAAATCAAGGGAGGTATTGCAGGGGATATATTCTTCTTCAGGGAAAACCTCCTTGTTTATCTCCCTTTCAATCTCCTTCAGGTCTTTTCGGAACTGCTCCAGTTCATCTTCCTTTTTCTTTTGCATTTCTCTTAATTTCCCGAGTTCCTCTTCTTTTTCTCCTGCAGTCTGGGGAGTGTATTCCTGGTCAAGGGCTTGATCCCCGTACTGGCGGTACCCTTCTATTATCTCATCCCAATCCTCATTTTCTCCCCTGACCTGGAAAATCCTCTGCAGATCATAAACGAGTTTAGTCCTCTTCTTCTCCATTTCTTCTTTTCTTTTTAAAGTTTGAAAATACTGGTCGAGGTCTTCTGCAGTACTTTTTTTCTTGATTTCATCTATTTCCAGGTCGATTTTCCCTATCCTGTCTTCTAAATCTTTTTTCTCCCTGCTGATTTCCTGGATCCGCCGCTCGGCGTAGGTCTTCCTTTTTTCCAGGTTACTTTTTTTGCTTTCCCAGTCTTGGTGTTCCTGCTGTAATTTTTCCAGGGCCATAACCAGTTCTTTTTTTTCTTCCCCGCTGATGCCGAAGGGCTGGAGATTATTTTTTATCCGGTTTAAAATACCCCCTATTTCTCCTTCTTCTTTTTTCAATGTGTATATCCGGAACCAGGAATAAGCTCCGAAAATAAGGGCCAAACCTCCTATTGCGTAAGAATAGTACAGCAGGTCAGGCACAAATACGGCCAGCAGGCCAGAAAGAACAATTAATATTAGGGAGGCAATTCCTGTATTCCTGAGGAAGTTTTCCCCCTTCTTTTTTCCTGTTAATTGCTCCTCCTTCCGTTCCATTTCTTTCAGGTCGGGAAGAACTTCACCGTCAATAACTCTTTTGGCCTTGCCCAGCCTGTTTATTTCCGATTCAACTTCCTGTAACTCTCCATCTACTTCTTTTAATTCCCTTTTGAATTCTTTTTCTTCTCCACGTGATTTTTCCAGGTCTCTGGCTTTTCCCTGACGTTCAGCATTTAATTCCCGCCATTCAGCTGCCTCTTCCCGGGAAAACTCCTTCAAATCCGAAATTTTCCGGGCTATTTTTTTTAGCTCTTCATTTGCTTCCTTTCCTTCCTCATACCTTTTTCTCTTGCGAGCCAGTTCCAGTTTTTCCAGGTCCTGCTCCAGCAGCTGAATTTTTTCAATATTCCGGACCAGTTCCCGTTCCAGCTCATCCCAGCCTTTTTCTTTTATCCTCTGCAGCAGAGACTCAATTTCTTCCCTTAATCCGCGGGCATTTTCAATTCTGCTTTTTAATTTCCCGCTCGGAGCATCATTTTTGAAATCCAGTTTTTCTCTAGTTAATAGAGCTATCTCCCTTACTGCCACCTCTACATTATCTATTTCGGCTGATTTCAAGCCGGTAAGACGGCTCGTTACCTGGGTGAAATAATCGCCTTCGTTTTCGATAAAGAGGTCGCTGTTGCGGACAATAAATGTATTGCGGCAGAGTTCGGGAGTTAAATCTATCTTGCTGTCAAGGTTACCCACGTCGGGAAAACGAACTTCTTCTCCGTCTATCTCCAGTCTTAAAAACCCCCTGGGGTGCTCCTCTACCCTTTCTGCTCCCCTGAGTTTCCGGGCATGCTTTTTCCAGAGCATTTTCCATATGGCTTCAATAGCCAGGGTTTTTCCGGCTTCATTGCGCCCGAAGAGCAGGTTGAAATCCCCGGGTTCCTTTAATGACCAGCCCTGCAGGGGGCCGTAATCATCTATTTCAATCCTTTTGAATCTCATTTTTTCACCTCCAGTCTCGCCCGCAGGGCCATATCCCAGAGGCCTTGTCGGTCCGGATGATCAATACTTTCCAGTTTTTCTTCAAAGCTTTTAAATAAGTCTTCTTCGAGGATCATCCCCACGTCCCTGATTTCAATATATGAATTTTCCTCCGCATTATATTCAGCGGCAAGATTTTTTATCTCGGTTATTACCTGCTCTTCATTTTTTCCGATCCTGTTCCCATCAATAAATCCCTTTACTTCCAGAAGGGGAAGAGCATTCCCCGGCAGGGCGGCCAGTTTATCTGCTACCAGCCGGGCGGGATCTTCTTTTTGGAAGGGAGTTATTTCTACGGGGACCTGTTGAAAAAATCTGCTTTTTAATTCAATTTCAACCGGCCCTTCGCCGGGCTGCAAAAGGTTAACTTTCCGGGGCCCCCGCTCCCGCCGGGTCACTGAAACGGGAGAACCAGAATAAATGAAAGAACCTCCCCCGGGAATTTCCCATATCCTCAACTCGGAGTGGAAATGACCGGCGAGGACATAATCCAGGCCCAGCCCCTCGAAGTAAGACAGATGAACGGGAAGGTAGCGTCTGCCTCCTTCATCCCCAAAGTCTTTGCGCTGGAAGAAAGCATCGAGTAATTCCCCGTGGAAAAGGAGCACCTGATAATCCTGCTCATTTCCCTTTTTGATTGTTCGCAGGTAACCCAATAATTCCGGTCCTTCTAAATCAGTAAAAGGAAAACCCCAGACTTTTGTCCCTTCCAGATCAAGAGGTTCTTCTAAAGTTCGAAAAACGTGGACGCTATCCCCGAAATAATAGCCCTGTCCAAAAACATCTTTATCGTGATTTCCAGGTATGAGAAGGATTTTAAAGTCCCTGCGGGAGAACAAATTACTGATTCGGGGACGCAATTGCTCCCCGATATTTTCCGTATCAAAAAGATCTCCGCTTATAGCCAGCAGGTTAACTTGCTCTTGCTCTGCTATTTCTAAGATTTCCTCGAGAGCCTGCCAGCGCTCATCATCCGGTTCCCGCAGGTGGACATCTGCGGTATGTAAAATCTTCAAAAAAACACCCCCTATCCTATATTATCGAATTCGTCATCTCTCCTATTATCCCCTGTAAAAACCCCCTCAAAAAACCTATATATATTTTCCAATAATTTTGATTTTTTATCATACTTTTATCACAATTACGGCTTATAATTTTAAGTAATTAAAGTAAACTCAAAAAGGAGGTTTGAAATACCATGCGTAACAAAAAGCTGATACTCCTTCTGGTTCTTCTCCTTGCTGTTGGGGCCATCGCCATGGCCGGTTGCGGTGCACCTCCGGAAGAAGATTTCGATATGGAAGAAGATCCCTTTGCCGATCCTGACGCTAATGATGACCCCTTCGATGATCCCGAAATGGATGACGACACCACTAATAGCGGCGGATATTAGTAAGTAAAAGACAAAACCCCCTTACCGGGGGTTTTGTTATTGGACTCAAAAAACTCTTAGAGAAACTTCACAAAATTAACACAAATAACCTGTAAAATTGAAGGTGAATTATGACACCCCATAATTTAAATCCGGGTAACCTCTCCTTTTACCTGGACCCAAGCCGGTTTTACAACATTCCGGCTTTACTCGAAGAAACGGGCCCTTTTAAGGGCCCGTTTCTTTTTGCAAAGGTTTTTCTAAAAAATATTAGCCCCAAAGCCTCAAGAAACCAGAGGGTATTTACCATAAGACAGTAAAAAACCCTCTTTTTTAAAAAAAAGAGCCTGTTTAAAGGCTCCCATGATCTTTTATTAGGTATTTTTTTTGTTAAAACCCATTATATTCTCTATTGACTATCTCCCGCTTACGTGAGCTGCTAAAAATCC
>PWGV01000004.1 GCA_003554585.1 Halobacteroidaceae bacterium
CTGATGAGCCTGTCTCGATGCTCGATGTTTCCATTAGGGCGGGTATTCTAAATTTATTGCGAAAACTCCGTGATAATATGGGGCTTTCCATGCTTTATATTTCCCATGACCTTTCAACAATCAAATATATTTGTGATGAAGTAATAATTATGTACCTTGGTCGGATAATGGAAAAAGGACCAACATACGAAGTTTTAAGTCAACCTGTTCACCCTTATACAAAAGCCCTTATTGCTTCAGTTCCCGTTTCGGATCCGGATGTTAAACGGGAAGAAGCAGAAATAAAAGGAGACCTTCCTGATCAAATTGACATCCCCGAGGGATGCAGATTTGCTCCACGTTGTTTCAGTGCAAATGATCGATGTCAAAGCGAAGAACCTGAATTATATTCAATCAAAAAAGGCCATCAAGCAGCCTGCTTCCTTTGCGAACCTAAATAGGATTTTCTTTTTTTGCTTTTTCCCATTACAAATCCCCATAAACTAACAAATGCTCCCCTGCGAGAACTGGTTATTGCTTTCTAACCTTTCTCCTTGCAGGGGAGCATTAACTTTTGATTTTACCCTTTTCTCAACCCACTACATTTTTAACCTCATTCAACGCATTTTCCAGATCGGCAATTATATTCTCAGCTTCCTCAATACCCACTGAAAGCCTGACCTGGCCCTCCATTATACCTACCTTTTCCCTTTCCTCTTTGCTCATTGTAAAGTGACTCATGGAAGGGGAATGCTGAATTAGGCTATCTATACAACCCAGACTTGTAGCCAGGCTGATCATTTTCACATTGTTCATGGTGGTTTTCCCCCCTTCAAAACCACCCTTAACATCAAAACTCATCATTCCACCAAACCCTCTCATCTGTTTTTTGGCAAGTTCATGCTGAGGATGCGAGGGTAAACCTGGGTAATAAACCTTTTCAACCATGGAGTGGTCTTCCAGGTATTCGGCAACAGCTTGAGCGCTTTCACAGTGGGCCTTCATCCTTATTCCCAGGGTTTTTAAACCCCTGATTATTAGGAAAGCATCTCCCGGGGAAATTATTCCTCCAAAGAATTGCAAATGGGGATCCCGTATTTCTGTAATGGTTTCCCTGGACCCAACAATTATTCCACCTACAATATCCCCGTGTCCCCCGAGGTATTTAGTAGCACTATGAACAACCACATCCGCCCCAAGATCCAGGGGATTTTGCAGGTAGGGAGTTGCAAAAGTGCTGTCCACAATCAAACTCGCCCCATTTTCCTGGGCAATTTCCGCAGCACCCTTTATATCAGCAAGCCGAAGCACAGGGTTACAGGGAGTTTCAATATATATCACCTTTGTGTTGGGTTGAATTGCCTTCTTGATATTTTCCAGGTCAGAAGTATCAACAAAAGTTACCTCGATTCCATACTTGGTTAAAATATCCCTGATCAACCCATAAGTACAGCCGTAGATAATATCGCCTGCTATCAGGTGATCGCCATTTTTAAGAAAGGTCATCAGGGTAGTTGTAATAGCGGCCATCCCCGATGCAGTAGCAAGGGCCTTTTCCCCTTTTTCCAGGGCAGCCATTTTCTCCTCAAGTTCAGTCTCAGTCGGATTACCGAACCTTCCATAAGAATACCCTTCCTCCTCTCCCTGGGATATCCGGATGGCCTGTTCAACATTATCCATTACAAAAGTTGAAGAGCGATAAATCGGCCCGATGTGGGCTCCTGTTGCAGGGCATGGCCTGCTACCTGCATGAATCGCTTTGGCATTAAAGCTCAGATCAAAGTTTTTCATCAAAAAACCTCCCAATTTTTTTTAAGCCAGTATTTCCCTGGGGTTGTCAACCATCATAAGCTCAATTTCCCGTTCTGTGACGCCGGCTTTTTTAAGTTTTGGGATAAAATCAACCAGTATATGATCGTACCCTTTACCACCATAAAGGCGCAAATCAGACCTGCGGCAACGGTCTGTGGAAAGAAGAATTTTCTCAATATAGCCCCGTCTAATTAAGACCACAAGGCTTTTTAACCTCATACTATCCGGATAAATGTGGTCCCTGCCAATCCCGTCAAACTGGATGTAAGCACCTCGCCGATATATTTCCTCGTGGTAATTCAAATTTAAAAAACTATCAGCATGTCCAACAATTACTCTTTCCGGGTTCATTCCCTCTTCTTCAAGAATTTTTAATTGATCCAGTCCCACCGAACAGTATTCGGAATGAAGGGTTACTGCTTTTCCAGTGTGAATATGTGCTCTTGCCGCTGCCCTCAAGACCCTTTCTTCCGCCGGAGTAATATAATCAAGGTTAACCCCAATTTCGCCAATAATTCCTGCCTTTATCCCCGTATTTTCTACACCCTCGGTCAGGTCACCAATCATTTCCCGGGCAAGCTCATCAGTTGAGCGGTATGTAACGTTTTCGGGATAATAAGGCCCTCTATACCACCCACAACCCATTATTACATTGACTCCTGTTCTTTCAGAAATACGCTTTAAAGCCTCGGGATTTCTTTTCAAGCCATGGTTTGTTAAGTCTACAATACTGTCGCCTCCCGCTTTTTTAAACAATAATAACTCCTCTACTGCTATATCTTCATCATTTAAAAGGTCATCAACCCGGTCGGTAATCCAGTATGTATCAATCAAAAGATGTTCGTGAGTCATGGTAATGCCCAGTTTTTCTGGCTTAATCTCCCCCAGGACGGTCATCATTCCACTAATTCACCCCCCCCGAAAAAATGTAAAATTTCACACTATTTAAGATTCTTCAACAGGAAAGCAAACCTCTTTTAAATATTAACTTTTTAACAAAGAATAGGAGAGATAAAAAAACTCCCTCATTACATTAATAGCAATGGGGGAGCAATATGAAATCAGTCTGGACTTTTAATTCAAATTGCTGGTTGATTCCTTGCCTGCTGGATTGATCCGAAGAGAACCTGATCAATTTATTAGGGGCATTATTATTAAATACAATGCAATTCTTTCTGACGACCACCCAGGTATTCAACACGCCCTCCAGTAAAAGCCGCAGTTTGCTCGAGAGCAATCATTACCTCCTTATTGTTCCAGGCGGTAATTTTTTCTTTGACATTTAATTCTATGGCATAACAGGTATCATTATAGAGAGGGTATTCGCCTTTAAAGGGTATAAAGGATTGCTGGTCAAAAAGTCCAATTGTTGGCCCAGCTCCGTGCCCATGAATACCTATTGGATGAGTATAAATACTGGCGTTAATCCCTTCTTCTTTGGCTTTTTCAAGGGATTTTAGAAGGATTTCATTTCCAATTTTACCTTCAACAAAATTTCCGGTAAAAATATCCTGTAAACGATTAGCTTTTTCTAATGCTTCCATTAATTCCCGGGGAGGTTGTGTTTCCCCCTGTTTTAAAACATATGCCATCTGTTGGGTATCAGTTGCCAGCCCCAGGTAATGAAACCCCATATCACAGTGGAGAAGATCCCCGGGGAGAATTGCACTTTCACCGGTAATTTTGTCATCACTACAGCGCTGGATCATTATTGTCGGCTGGAACCAGGCCTGCAGGCCGATGTCAGTTATAGTCTGGCGCATCCACCAGGCAAGCTCTCTCAGTGTTGTAACTCCAGAGTGAATTACTTCCGGGGAAAAAGCTTTTCCGATTATACCGTGAGCAATCCTGTTTATCCCTGCATAGGCAGTTAATTCCTGGGAAGTCCTTCTTTCAAGCCAGGAAATTGCCAGTTTTTCTGCTGATACTATTTTTGCTTGATTTTCTGAATTTAGAGCATCGATAAATTGATCGTACTGGGATTTGCTCAGGCCATCCCCGAGAGCAAAGTGATCCGAGAAATTAAGACCAATATTTACTGGTTTTCTTTCTTTAATCTCCCGAGCAAGAGCTTCCCACTGTTCTTCCTTTTCAGGTTTCCAGACCTGCGTATAAAACTCATTAAGTGCAGGGTCGGGTTTGCCAAAACTCAAGCACTCCACATTCCCTTCTTCTTTCCTGTGAAAAACCAGGATCGTTCGCCTGCGGGCGGAGAGCATAACTGCAGGCATCAGACTTAAAACAACTGGGTCCTCATTATATTCACGGGCAATTACTACCCAGAAATCAATCTCTTCCCTTTCCATTAACTGGGGCAAAATTTTTTCCAACCTGTATCTTAGCCACTCATCGGTAAACTCAGCCTGTTTTCTCAAGGGCAAAATCCTTCTTCTTAAATCTTCAATACTGCAATATGCCACTGATTTGTCCCCTTTCCTGATAGTTAACCTGTTAATTTAAAAAACCTCTGGCTTATTAAATTCGATCTCAATTACTTTAAACTTATACCAGGTAAAATCCCCTTCTTCCAATTCCCAGGTAATTTCTCCTGCGGTGGGGATTCTAAAACCATCTAATTCCTTGTGGTCCTTCATTAAAACAGTCCAGGGTTCCATCCTGAACTGGCCATTAAATTCACCAAACCTCCTGGCAGAAAAGCTAACCGGATCTCCGGTATTATTGAAAGTAAATACCCCCGAAACTCTAATGTTTCCATGCCTTATTATTGCCCGGGCAGATTTTTCATCGATCTCTTCCCAGGAAAGAAAGTTGCTGATTGCCGCGGTAGGAAACCATACCATTTCTGCCAGATACCGGACCAGGGTCCCCTGGTCAACCTGAAAACCAGTTTCATCCGCAATAGTAACAAGAGACAACGGCTTAATTAACATATTGCCCCTGCCTTCTTTATAAACATCCCGGCCAGAAATATGTATTAATGGAGCGGCATTTATCCTGGCCTGCCAGATAAACCCGGGCTGCTCCACAGTAATATATTGTTCCGCATTCAAGGACATCCAGCGTCCCCCGGGGTTTAATCTCATTTCAGCTTCCTGCAACATACGAGCAAACTGAATTTTCTCCTGACCAACCACTCCCGCGCCCTCAAGCCATTTCTGAACAGGCTCAGGAAGACCTTCCAGATCTTTTAATTCGATAATATAATTATCCCTCTGGGTATCCAGGCAGAAAAGATCCTCCACTTTTTCCTGGGTTTCCCGGGTAAACTGGACTCTGGCGAATGCCGAAAAAACCACCACAATTGCCAGAGTTGCTACAATTATTAATCCGATAATTGCTACCTTTTTTTGCATAAATCCTACCCATCCCTTCTAAATTATTGGGATTTTTTTATTAAAGATAACTCTGACTACTTCACTAAATATCCCCCATTTCCTTCATTTTGATTTACTCCCACAAATATTTTTTCCCCTAAATCCAAAAATTTCTTAAAATAAGGGAGAAGGCGGGCAGGAAAAAACAATTCCTGGTGGAAATGGTGATTTAGGAGAGCGAAAGGAGCGTAGACCATGTCCACACAACAAAAACCGGCCCTTGTTATCGCAAAATGCCCCAAGTGTGGCTACAAAGATCCCGGCCTTGAATTACTTAGTACTGCCGAATTTTATTGTCCGGATTGCAAAAGATGGACAAAACCAGTTCAACCCAAAGTTCAAAAAACTCTTTTTGATAAATAGGGCCTCGCCCAAGAGTCTTTTTTATTTTAAATTTCCCCTTTATTTCCTTCTTAAGAAATTCCTTTCAAATTTGTTTCTGCAGCCCATAACAGATGGGCTTTTTTATTGGCTTTTTAAGCACAAAAAAACCTTTGCCCGGGATTTCCCCCGGGCAAAGGCCATTAACCTAATTTTTATTTCCTTCTAAAATAATATCATCAATGAACCAACCACTTACCTTCGTTGAACCCCCTTCATATATCCAGGCAATCCTAACGTTTTCCCTATCAAATTCATCCCCCAGAGGAATCGTCATAACCAGAGGAACAAAAATATCATTAGGGACTTCCCATTCTCGGTCCCAGGTATTGCCTGAATCAGTTGACACTGCAACCCTGAGTTCAAAATTCAAATCGTTAACATCCCAGGGCGTGACCTTTTGTTTGAAAATCAGTTCTAGGTCAACATAATCCGTGGCATCAATTTCTGGAGTCATTACTATGAAAGTTCCCTCAGCTTCCGGGGAAAAATAAAAGCTGAGTTCGAAGGGTCTCCCTCCCGAGTAAGAATAGTCGTACAGGGAATCTGTAACATTCCAATTTAACCCATCCTGGGTCCCTTCTCTTACCCAGCCAGGATATCTATTCTCAAATTTCTCTTCTTCTTTCCAATCATCATTGGTTTTTTGGTTAAAGTACTCCTCAAAAATAATCACTATATTTCTAACCCTGAGCTCCCCGGTTTCTGCGGTCTTTCCACTTTCCACATGAGTTATAGTTACTCTCGCCCCAGCATCAACCGGACCAAGTACTTCTTCATGGTCACGATCAGTGGTTAAGCCAAACTCCTCAAAATCCTCAAAAAACACATCCTGGCTAAAGCCATCCATCCATTCTAGTTCTACCATTAAATCTTTCAAATCAAGTTGGTCATCAGGTGAGTAGCTCAACCTGGGTTGTCTAATAACGGTTATTTTTTACAACCGTTCCTTCTTCCATTGCAAACTCCACATCTCTTGCTTCCTCCTGAATTACGAAATCACCCAGGAAATCATAATATTTTGGTAACTTGGCCTCAAACCAGTATTCTCCATCAGGTAATTCTACAACTTTTTCTCCGTTACTACCTGTTTCAAATTGGGGCCCTTCTGGAATTGTCCTTTGTTCATCTTTATAAACCTGGATTTTTACCCCTTCTAATCCATTTTCCTCTCTAAAGGTAATCTCATATCTGTCCAGTTCTTCGATAAAAACTGCCTCTATCTTGGCCTTATCCTTAAAATTCCGGACCCTGATTTCATCTTTATAAAGTTCGCTGGAAACTCCATAGTCCGCACCAGTAATTTCCCATTGAGAAAACTCGTATCCCTCTGCGAGAAACGCTTTAAGGTAAAGGGAAATTTCAGGTTGAACAAACCTTGTTTGATTTTCAATTTCTATCGATTCTTCATTATCCTTTTCTTTAACCTCTCCATGGTCATTCCAGGTGATTGTAATTTATACCATAACGGGTTTTATACCACAACCAGTTATAACAAGGGAAAAAACTACTGCGAATACAACAATGACAAGTATTTTTAAATTAACCTTCTCCATTTAACTCCCCCTTCCCTAAGCAAATAATATTAAGACTGTGTTTTTTATGAAAACCCCCGACATGTAAAGCTAATTGCTTTCCCGGGTAAGTTCTCCTCTCATTTTGGCAATTTAAAACGCTAAAATAGCTTAATATTGGTAATTTTCTACCTTTTCAGAAATCCACCTTAATTTTCTATTAATTATCCTACTTATACTGAGCATTTCCCCTCTGATAAAACCGGTTTTCATTTCCAGGCATTCCACCCTTTACTTCCCATATTATGGGAAAAGAATAAACCCTCTTTCCCCAGATATAACTGGTAAAGTGAAAATTACCCGGGCAAAAAATTTAATACTAATATTGGGAAATGGTTTTTACCCATGTCTGTTTATTCCTCAGAAAAGCTTGATGGATAATAAATTAATTACCCTCGGGAACAAAAATTATTATCCGGTCATCATTTCCCCGGGGGTTACCCCTTCCATCCCTGTTAGAGGTCAAAATATAAATCTTTCCATCGGGCCCCAGGGCAGCATTTCGCAATCGCCCATATTCACCATCCAGATGTTTATGCAACTCTTTTACCTCTGCAGTCTGGGGATCAATAACAGCCTGGTACAATCCATTTCCTCGCAAACCAGCAAAGAATATACTACCTTTATAGTAAGCAGCTCCGGAGGGAGCCCAGGTTCCCGTTCCAGAGTGTATCACCGGGGTTTCCATTTCGGACCTTGTTTCATCACCAATGATCTCCGGCCATCCGTAATTTTTCCCTTTTTCAATTAAGTTTAGTTCATCATGACCAGTAGGCCCATGTTCGGTTGACCAGAGCCTTCCCTGTTCATCCCAGGCAAGACCCTGGGGGTTCCTATGACCATAGGAAAAAACCGGGGAAGCAAATGGGTTATTTTCCGGGACTCCCCCCTCTTCATCCACTCTTAAAATCTTTCCGGCAAGGGATTCTCGATCCTGAGAAAGAGCAGTAACTGCAGCATCGCCCGTAGTAATGTAAAGATAGCCATCGGGACCGAAGGCTATCCGGCCCCCGTTATGAATTCTTGCCCCCGGGATTGAATCGATTATTGTAGTCCGACCCGTGAAGCCTTCTTCCAGGGTATAAACATACCTGTCAACACGGTTTAAAATGTTCCCATTTTCCTGGTAGGTAAGGTAAAGGTATAGGTACCGGTTTTCAGCAAAATCAGGATGGAGGGCCATACCCAGTAAGCCTCCCTCCCCCACATGGTAAACATCCGGAACATTATGATTCTCCTGATTTTCTCCAATTCGCTTCAAAACTCCAGTTCTCTCGGTAACCAGAACATCGCCATCTGGAAGGAAAGCAATTTCCCAGGGAATTTGAAGTTTTTCTGCAAAAACTTCCTGGACTCCCGGGTTAGCTTTGGGGGATAGGGGATTAATCCACAAAAAAATAAGGACCGCTCCAAGAACAAACAAAAAAATCAAGAAAGACCTTCTGTCTTTCATCCTCATTCCCTCCTAAAAAATACTGGCTTATTTCTCAAACCTAATTCGGTTTACCCCATAGATCAAAATCCTCCATCGTTCATATCTGGAAGCGTAGAAGGAAATACTTCCATAATTCCTATTATCATAATATCCAATTGCCCTTAATTCATAGTTTCCATCAGGTAGTTCGGGATAAACCCTTTCTCCTGGTTTCAGCTGGGGATAAACTCTATCCTGATCCCTGCTGGATCGAGAGGTAATTACAACCCTAATGGTATCACTGGTCTTGTTCTCAATATAACTGTAATATTTATAGGTTGGAGGGTATCTTAACTCCAGCTCAATTTGAATTAAACAGCCCGACACGGTTAAAGTTGTTATTAAAATCAACAGAACAAACACTGCTTTTCTCATTTGAGGCCACCCTTTTCTTTTTTTTATTATCCAAATAGGGTAATTAGTAAAGCAGAATAAAGAAGCTTTGTGCTTCAATAATATAATTCGACAAATTTTTTGTTTATCCCGCAAACCGGAAAATTTTCGTTTCTTTATACCTGTTCAGAAATTTTTTTGTTTTTTGCTCCTTAATCAAAAAACAAAGCTTCTTCCTTTATCCCCTAACCTAACTTCTTTTTATTTTTTTGTTTGGAAAGCTTTTCTTCTACAACAGAAAAAACGGAAAGACTCGCGAAAAAAACGAGCCTTTCCTCTTTACCATTATTAGTTTTTGTGGAAATATTATGGAAAGCAAACTTCTTTTTCTAGGGTTTTTTGGTCTTTTCCATTATCCCAACTCTGCCAGAGAATGGCCTAAAGGATTTTTAAACAAATAGCGTCTTACTCATTCAATACTTTCTTATTCTCCCACAACTCCCAAAAGTTCCTGGACAGCCTGGCGGAGAAGATCGGGAACAACTTCAAAGCTATAACTGCATTCCAACCTTTCGATGTGTTTATGGGCATCATACCCCTGAACGCTAAGGTTAATAACTGGAATATCCAGCTTCCTCAGGTCCTCCAGGGGGAGAGTATAGCCCACTCCCCAGGTCGGCATATTGGGCTTAAAATAATCCCTTGTATCCTGGTAATCGGACAGCTGACAATAATTTAAATCCGAAATCCCTGGGAAAAAGGGAAAAATTTTCACTTCCTGCCCATGTTTGGTTTGCGCTCGTTTCTGAAGCATTTCTGCTACTTTATACATCTCTTTATCCCTTTTACTTTGAGCGACTGATTTTACGGGGGGATAATATGGAGGGGTAAATCCAACAACAAGACCGGGCCCAGGTTTTTGGACATAATCATCTATAATTTCCGTCATCCGGAGACATAACTCCTGTTCCTCCATATTATGGTGATTATCACGGAAAAAATTTTCCAGAGCCAGGTCAACGTCCTTTCCATATTCTTCCCGGGCAAGATTGTAAAATTCCTCATAGGTTAAAACCCACGCTTCTCTTTTTTTCCCCGGGAGGGACTGTCCCTGCCAGGATAAATATTGCTGCAAACGCTGCCCCATTTCCTCATTTAATGCAAATACCACCTTTTTTCCAACCTCTAAGATTTCTTCTAAAAGTTCTCGTGGACTGCGATAAAGGAGGGAAAAATTTAAATAAGAGGCTGCCGTATGCGGAATTTGAGCCGAATAGTGCCTTTTATTATCCCGAACCTTCAAAAAAGTAGGAGGAGGCGCAACATAACCTTCGAGTTTTTCACAAAAAGATATATTCCCTTCCAGGTTTTTGATCATCTCGGCAAGCAAGAGGTTGGCGTTAAATCCGCTCAAAACATCTCCAACGTGGGATTCAATTCCCCTGGCATAACAGAAAAGGACAGCTTTTCCCATTGAACCCGTGTATATGTATTTATTTTTATCGCCGGGATAAGCTGGAAAAGCAGGTTCACAATTAATTACACCCTTATATTCCAGGTCCATTTCTTCCCGCAATTTATTAAAAACCTGGACTGCAGTAAGCATTCCCCGGGAAGTAGTCTCTTCGTCCGGAACGGTTAGCAGAAGGATATTCCCTTCCAGAGTATTCAACTGTGAAAGGTCATGGAGGAGCGAAATTTGTATCGCCAAGCCTGCTTTCATATCTGCAACCCCCCGGCCGAATAAAAAGTCATCCTCTTTTTCCGGGGGTAAAAGGTCCTTTATTTCTTTTCTTTTTAGCAACTCCCGGGTCAGTTCCCTTGGGGAAAAAGCCAATTGCTGATATCTCCCGTAATCCAAGACATCAACTACATCATAATGGCTTAGGAGAATCACCGTCTGTTTCCCTCGCCCCGGGAGAAATGCTCCGAAAACTTCCCTATTATGCGGATCTCCTTCCATTTTTTCACGAATGATATACTGGGAATTTTTTTGAAAAAACGGAATGCGGTTAAACACTTCAACCAGTAATTCTACCATCGAATTTTCTTCCTCTGTGTTGGAAAGTGAAGGGATAGAACATAGCTCAATTAACAATTCTTCTATTCTTTTCGGCTGTAACCATCTCATAAATTATTCAGCTCCTTATCTCCAGCTCAAGGCTAAAATTCTTGAAACCCAAAGGGTGATTTCCGGAATATGAGAGACGAGAATCAGGGCGACCAATAGGGCAAAAAGGAAAGGTAAAACCTCTCTCATTCCCTTTTCATAGGGCACCTCGCCAATCTGTGAAGCTACCATAAGAGTCATTCCCATGGGAGGTGTTGCATTGCCGATATTGACATTTACCAGCATAACCATAGCAAAATGCAAAGGATCAAAATCCAGTTGAACCATTACAGGCGTGACAATAGGGGCAAGGATTACAACTGCGGGCCCAAGATCAAGAAACATTCCAACAATAAGGAACAGGATGTTGATAATTGCCATCTGAATAATTGGATTAGCGCTCAAACTGATAAATCCTTCTTTCATGATTCTAATTCGACTAGTATCTGCTACCAGCCAATCCCAAATATTTGCAGTCCAAAATTCAGAAATTATTAACTCTTTTTGTTTATTCTAATCAAAGTTTGTAGCTGCAGCAATTAACCAAAAAAAGGCACTCTATTTTTGCGAGTAAGTTTTTTGTAAAGCCAAATCAAGAGTCTTTTCCTTTACTATAACCCATACAGAAAATTAAGCTGGAAGAAGAAAAGAGAGCAAGAAGAAGAAAAAAAGTAGTTATTTACCGGATAAATTTGAAAAAAATAAACAAAAAATTTATTTTTACATTAAACTGCCAACCACACAAAAAAATAAAAGCAGGGGTTAATACCCCGCTTAATTATCTGGAGCCGACGGAGGGAATCGAACCCCCAACCTGCTGATTACGATTCAGCCGCTCTGCCAATTGAGCTACGTCGGCCCAGCAAATATAATTCTATCAATTTTGGCCCTAAAAATCAAGCAGATTAAACCTTTTAAAACAAAAGCAATATATTAACTTCCCCCTAACTCAGTTCTACTTAATCTCGTTGCTCCTCTTCTACATTTCGGGCATAGATCTCTCCAAAAACTTTTTCCCTGCCAGATCCGCAGGACCAAAATCCGCAAACAACAAGGGCAAACCATTTTTTCTCTCCCTCCATTAAGTAATTCCCAGTACACTACGCAAGCACCTTTTCCTCAATAATTTTTTCAAAAACAATTGATAAGAGTTCTCCCTGGCCGGACAGAAAATTTCCACTTCAACAAGATCACCGACCCGGGCATCCCATCCTTGCCTGGGCCTGGCATAAAACTCCACATTGCCTTCTCGATCTTCAACCTCCACCAGGTAGATGGGGGATCCGTTATCCTTTCTGCGAACACGAACCAGTGTAACCAGCCCGGCTATCCGAAAAGAATTAACCTGCTGCTGGGAAAAAATAAAGTTAATACTTACATTTTTATTTGAATCAAATTCTTCAATAATATCCAGGGGGTTACCAGAAATAAAATAGCCCAGATGCTCATATTCCCACCTCAACTGACGGGTAAGAGAAATTTTTCCCCAGTTTTCTCCCCAGCCCCACCCATTACCATCCATAACCAGTGGTGAACGCCTCCTGGAACTTCCCGCCCGGTGCAACTTCACAGAACCTGGTAATTTCCACAACAAATCATAACAGTGACCAAACTCGGAGAAAGCTCCACATTTTATCAAACTCTCGATAGCAGAAACGCTTAATGCTCTCGAAGATTGTATTCGATGCAAAAAATCATCAAAGGAGTTAAATATCCCTTTTTCCCTCTCTGCCAAAATAGACTGAACTCCCTTTATTCCAATATTTTTCACTGCTGCAAGACCCAGCCGCAGCTTTTTCCCTTCCAGGGAAAAAAAACTATGGCTGTGGTTAATGTTAATCCCTAAAATTTTTATGTTCATCCGCCGACATTCCAAAAGGTACTTGCTTATCCGCCCATGGTCACCCCAGTGGCTGTTGAACAGAGCTACCATATATTCCAGGGGAAAATAATTTTTTAGGTAAGCCGTCTGATAAATCAACTGGGCATATGCTGCAGCGTGAGCCTTGTTGAAACAATAACTGGAGAAGTGGCTTAAAAGGTCAAATATTTCTTCCGCCTGATCTCTATCAATCCCGCGCTCCCTGCTCCGGGAAATAAATTCATTTTTTTCTCCAGCCATATCTGCTGGGTTTTTTTTGCTCATGGCTCGCCTCAGTATATCGGCCTGTCCCAGCGAGTACCCGGCTAAAACCCGGGCAGTTTCCATAACCTGCTCCTGCCAGATTATAGTCCCCAGGGAATCTTTGAGCACTTCTCGCAGAGCAGGGTGGGGTGGGTCTCCCTGCTCTCCCCGCTGCCGCCGCTGTAAGTAGTTTTCTGCCATCCCCGATTTTAAAGGACCTGGTCGATATAGAGAAGTTGCAGCTATTAAATCCTTTAAGTCCCGGGGCTTCATTCGCCTCATCAGTATCCTGGTTCCCGTACTTTCCAGTTGAAAAACACCCATTGAATGTCCTCGGCCCAGCATTTCATATGTTTTCGGATCATCAACTGGAAGGGAGCGACCTTTAACTTCCAGGCTGCGACCAGCTTTAACTTCACTCTGGGTTAGCTGAATAGCACTCTGAAATCTGGAGCCCAAAAGGTCGATTTTCAAAAGCCCCAGATCTTCAATTCCATGCATATCAAGCTGAGTAATGATTTCCCCATCCCGGGAATACTGCAGGGCGGTATAATTAGTCAGGCCCTCCGGGGCCAGAACCACCCCCGAGGAATGCTGGGTAAGGTGTCGGGTGCGTCCCAGCAAAGATCCGGCGAGATTTAAAACTTCCTGGATGCTATGGCCATCCCGGGGCAGGGCATTGGCTTTTGCAACCAGTTCCATGGACTGGCCAAGAGGAAGGTAAGAACTCCGAACCAGGCTACTGTAATAAGAAGCCTCTTCTTCGTCAAGCCCCAGGGCCTTGGCAGCATCATGCACTGCCGCCCGGCCAGCGAAAGTAGAAAATGCTCCAATATGGGCTATCTTACCCTCTCCATATTTATCATATAAATATTCCAAAACTTTTTTCCGGCCAGTATGGCTTATATCCAGGTCAATATCCGGGCTGGAAGCCCTTTCGGGGTTCAAGAACCTTTCAAAGTAGAGGTTGTTAGCAACGGGATCAACTGTCCCCATACCCAGAAGATAACCGACATAACTTCCTACAGCGGAACCCCGGGCAGTAACGGGAATATTTTGCTCCATGCAGAAAGAAACAATATCATGCACGATTAAAAAATACCCTGCAAACCCAGTTCTCTTGATAATATCCAATTCTCTCTGCAGCCTTTCTGCATAATCCCGACCCGGGGCAGTATGATAAGAGCGGGCGAGCTTTTCCAGGGCTGTTTCAGGAGTTACACCTCCCTCAAGGTCTAAAGACGGCAGGTGCAGGTCATAAAGGTCCAGGGTCACATTACATCTTTCTGCAATTTCTTCTGCATTTCGCAAAGCTTCGGGATAGCTTTTAAAACTTTCTTGCATCTCCGCCGCGTTAAGGAGGTGCTGCCCTTTATCATGTGCGGGATAACTCCCCCGGGAAATTTTTTGTAAAACCAAAAACTGTTCATGCTCTTTTTCTTCTTCTCGTTCCACGTAATGCACATTATTTGTTCCCACAACTGGCAGCCCACTATCCCTACTCAAATGGATAATTCTCTTTTGTAACAGGGCTGGAAAACTTGCTGCAATCTCCAGGTAAAAATTTCGCTGTCCAAAAAGATTACGGTAGGCACGAGCCCTGTTCTGGGCCAGGTTATTCTTTCCTGCCAGAAGCAGATGCGGAATCTCGCCTCGCCGACAACCACTTAAAGCTACAAGACCAGGGCTTTTCTCCCGCAGTTCTTCCCACTTTACATGAGGGTTATCTTCTCGTTGCATTAGGGCTCTCGTGACCAGTTCCATCAAGTGAACATAGCCCTGGTTGTTTTTGGCCAGCAGGACCAGGTGGAAACATCCCGGAGGTTCAAGGACTATCTCCACACCAAAGATGGGTTTAACACCAGTGGAACGAGCCAATTGATAAAAAGGAACTGCTCCACTCATGTTAAAATGGTCAGTAAGGGCCAAAGCCTTAATACTCTTGGCTTTGGCCCCCTTTATCAATTCTTCGAGGCGGCAGTAACCATCCAGGAAGCTGAATTCGCTGTGAACATGCAGATGACAGATCTCCATTTTCATCACCAATTATATTCTATCATACATTCGTTCCGGGAACAATTGTTCGTAATAAATTTTATTCTTATATTTTCCCCCGAAAATAAATTGCCGGGGAAAAAAATTCCCCGGCAGGCAAAAAATTCTTTATTAAATTGTTATAATTCCTACAGTGAAAAGTTCATTCCAACCCTAAAGCCAAAAGGATTGGGTCTTGGATCAATACCACCAAAGAAAATTGAGTATGTTGCCTCAGCATTGAAGCGGAAACCTTCTGCCCATAGATTTACTCCTCCAAGGAGATCAAGACTCGGTCCAACAAAAGTACTGTAGCTGACCCCTGCCCCAAGGAAGGGATTAAATTGGTCCGTAAGCCTAAAATTATAAACCCCATCCAATGAAGCCCGGATATACCTGTTCATGGAAATGCCCAGGGAAGCCCTGGCTGTCAAATTATCTGTCAGGTGAGCGCTAGCTGAAGCTCCAACCCAAAAACGTCCAGCCCAGTACGAAGCATTGCCCTGGACAGAAAAATCCTGGGCCATTGCTTCCACACTAAACACAAATATCAAGGACAAAAATACAATTGCAATAGAAAAATTTTTCAAAATAAACTCGCCTCCCATTAATTGGTTTGTTAAATTTATTCTCCATCCCTTTACCTTTACCTTTTACTTTATTTAAATTACCCAAAGAACCACTTATTAAACAAACTCCAACAAAAACCCGCTGCCATTTAGACTGGAGCGGGGGTTAATATATTTTAGAATTTTTTTAAAGTTCTGTTCTGGCCAGTCGAAAACCAAGGCGAAAAATCTTCTCATGGGGGGGACGATATAACCGGTTCCCTACCCGGCAATCATTTGCCCCAAAAATCCAGCTTCCCCCGCGCATGACCCGGAGGTGACCGCTTTCAGCCCCAATAGGGTTAATTTTTTCTTCTTCTGTATAATCCCCATACCAATCGTGACACCATTCCCAAACATTGCCGCTCATATCGTGTATCCCAAGTTCATTTGGTTTTTTTTGCCCTACCGGTTGCGTGGATTTTCCCTTGATTTTGGCGGCCCCGTGGCTGGAATAATCTACAGTTAGTGGTGTCCCGGTAAAAATCATTTCTTCCCCCGAGTTTTCAAAATACCAGCCCACCTCATCGAGATCATCGCTCCCGGAAAACAAAAACCTTGGAGCAACTGGAAAAACCTCGTGTCCCCCCGAGGCAGCGTATTCCCACTCAGCTTCGGTCGGCAGCCGGTATCCTTCCACTCTTGTTATGTCCCGGGTCACTTCCCCCTGGAAATCAAGAAGTTCCCCGCCTTCATTGTAGGCAGGCTGCAAACCCTCTTTTGCGCTCAACCAGTTGCAGTAAGCGATGGCATCCCGCCAGCTTACATTAACAACGGGGCGATCATCCCTACCCCAGCCCTGATCATTGGCGAAGGGCCTTTCAGTTGCTTCACAAAAAGCATCATATTCAGAAAAAGCAACTTCAAATTTCCCTATCCAGTAGTCATAGGTTAACCGAACCATATGAACCGGTCGGGTTCCCGGCCAGAGATCGCCAATTTCATCTCCCATCTGGAAACTGCCCATCTTAACCAGGACCATCTCCGGAAAATGACTATC
>PWGV01000173.1 GCA_003554585.1 Halobacteroidaceae bacterium
ATTCAGGTATGCAGATTATAGTGTTGTTAAAGCATCATAGTTTGGCCACACTCCCGAATGATAACTCTTATAGAATAGCTTGATGATCGGAATTCATCATACACCAACATGCGCAAGAACCTTTTTAGTTTTTTATTATATAAAGGAAGAACAGAAAACTGTTTTTATAGTCAGGGTGCTTTACTATAGACGAGAATGGAAAAACTTGATTTGAAAAACAAGCTAATTTCCAGAAAGCCTATTAATTCTTCTTCTTAATAGGCCTTTTTTGGTTCCTCGCTATTTAGTTTGGGTAGAATATCAAGGTATCTGAAATGACAACTTGCCGCCCCCTAGATAAATCCTAGCAATGAGATTATCGTTTGTTCTATAACTCCCAGCCTGCCTTTTTTCCCGCCTGGATCAGACCGGGTTGGAAATAATTCACCCCTATTTCTATTCCAAAAACCATTTCCCTCTTCCCATTTCAAGGAAAATCCTCCTTTTTACTGTTCCAGGTTCAGGTTCTTGAGATACTCCCGCAATTCTGGCCCCAGATCTTCTTTCCCCAGGGCAAACTCAATGGTCGCCTTTAAGTAACCCAGCTTATCGCCGGCATCAAACCTCTTTCCCTTAAAAATATGGGCAAAAACATCTTCACTCTGGGCCAGCTCATTAAGAGCATCAGTCAGCTGAATTTCCCCTCCTTTGCCCGGCCTGGTTTCAGCCAGGATATCGAAAATTGCCGGGGAAATAACATAGCGCCCCATAATTGCCATATTGGAAGGGGCTTCTTTAATTTCGGGTTTTTCAATAAGGTTTCTGATGCGGTAGGTTCCATCAATTCCATCAATATACCTCACTATCCCATACTTATTAAGATCTTCATCGGGAACCTCCTGCACGCCAACCACGCTGCCCTTTTTCTCATTATAAATATCCACCAGCTGTTTTAAGCAGGGCGGCTCAGATTTTACTATATCATCCCCTAAAAGTACAGCAAAAGGTTCATCCCGGACAAAGGTCCGGGCACAGTAGATGGCATGACCCAATCCCCTGGGTTCTTTTTGCCGGACATAATGGATATCCACCAGGTTGGAAATATTCTCAACAATTCCCAGTAAACCCTGTTTTCCTTTTTCCGAAAGCTCCTTTTCCAGTTCTATTGATCGATCAAAATGATCTTCAATAGAATTTTTATTCCGGCCAATAATAATCAAAATTTCTTTAATCCCGGATTCAATTACTTCCTCCACAATGTACTGCAGGGTGGGTTTGTCAACAATGGGCAACATTTCCTTGGGAATAGCCTTGGTTGCGGGCAAAAACCTGGTCCCCAATCCTGCTGCGGGGATTACTGCTTTTTTAACCTTCATCATTCTCCCCCTCCCCTCGATGATTGGTAATAACCTAAAATCTGTTCGAGTTTTCAGTTTTTCCCCATCTGTATCGAAGCATTAGGTCCTTCATTCCAGTCTCAGAGGTCCTGGACTTCCTCCCGATTGAAATCTTTTTTTCTCCGCAGAAAAAACTTTCCGGTTCAAAAAAAAACTCCCGGATTAATTACCTGCATCTGCCCTGAAGAAGACCGGAAACTTTTTCCCAAAAGAAAAACCGGGGTCCTCCCCCGCCTGCTCTCTGGCCTGAACCAGACCGGTTAATTATGTAGTCTTTATATTTTTTCCTTAGAAAAACACAAAAGTGACGGCGGCCGTCACAACCTTTCCAGTATATTGATTGCTCCCTTGCCTTCCAGTTCCTGTTCATCCTCAAGGTCCCACACCAGAATAAGGCCCTTCTCCGCCCCCTGAGGCAATTTTTCTCCTCTTTTTACATGGGTATAGGACAGGCGCATCTGGGAAAGGGCATCCAATAGAACTGCCAGAACCTCGTCCTGGGGCCCATATAGAAAAAGAAGAGACCCCTCCTCAAGTTCCTCCTGGAGGATTTGAACAAAGGTCTGGCGTAAATGACTGATATTCCGATAGGCGCTGGTGATATAATTTAAAGTCAATTTTGATTTTTCCATCACTCCCCTGGGAGTCAAAATATATCGGAGGGAGCGAGCATCAAGGCGTTCAATTTTAACCAGGCCCTTTTTTAACATTTTTTTCAAAAGGATATTAACAGTTCCCAGGGACATACCAGTAACTGCTGCAATCCGCCGTTGTGAAGTTTGCTCTTCTTCCTTAAGGTGATTAAGGATCTGGTATTCCTTATCCATTCCAGGGCTCCTTTGCTCAGTTTTTCAGGCCTAATTATGTCCCTTTTTCCCCAAAAAAAAAGACCGTTCAATTATTAAACATTTCGCTATCCAGAAATTTATTCCTTCATAATTTTTAAAAAATAAATTTTTTCCAAACTGGCCCATTTCCCTTATTTATGGGTGCAGCAGTCCCGGAGGAATAAATACCCTGCCCCTCTAAAATAATCAACCCCTCTTATCCCCGGCTATTTTCCTGCTCTTCAGAATCATCATCTTTCAGAGGAATAATAAAAGCGGATTTTTTCAATTCCGGAAAATTTTCCTGGAAAAGACGGAATAAATAGATAAAACCCTGCAAAAGATCATCAGACTTTTCCTGGAGGCTTTCCGGATCTTTATCCATGAGTTCTTCTAAAAGCTCTTCGGCCTTTTGCAAAGCTTTCTGCAGTTCCTCTACAGAAACTTTTCCTTCGCCATCTTCATCGGTTCTCAGATCTATCTTTTTTCTTTCCCTGGAAATCAAAACCGCTGCTGTGGCTTCTTCCACTGTCAGCGCAGGCTCCCTGACGCAAAAACTGGCCACCTTTCTGGTTTCTTCGCGGCTCAACCTGTGCTGCAGAACCTGATTTAATAAATCATATTTTTTAGTTGGATCCTGGGTTTTGCTATCCAGAGATTTGGCCAGGGAAATATGGGACAGGGTCAGAGGCGATTCCCCATTATAAAAGTTTTCCACAACTTTCTTTTGATAGGGTTCTTTCACCTCCAGGATGTTCAACCATTCGGTGAGGGTAGTCCGGGGTAAACCCAGACGCTGGCTAGCCTCCTGTTTATTCAATCCTTCCAGTTCCATGTAAGCCTTTATGGCCCCGGCCTTTTCCAGGGGATTTAAATCCTCCCGCTGAATATTTTCTGCCAGCTGGATCAACCGGCAATCCTCCTCCGGAACCTCATCCTTTACAATCAGGGCCAGAACCTGATCCTGCTCGCTTTCCTGCAAAGCCCTGATTCGCCTTTCGCCGGCAATTAATATGTAGCCTTCTTCACTGCACTTTTTTACAACTACCGGCTGAATCTGCCCCACTTCCGCCAGGGAACGGGCCAGGGCTTTAATTCCCTCCTCCTGAAATGTCTCGCGGGACTGTTGTTTAATTACTATATCCTCCAGGGAAATTTTCTTCAGTTCCACTGGCGTCCCCCCTTAAATATCTTTTTCCATCAGAAAACTAAATGTATTTAAGGTTTTAAAAGAAAAACCCCAAACCCTTTTTGTAGTTGAAAAGTTATAATTGATATTCCCTTTATTGGTTTTTCCATAAAGGCTCGATTTCTCCTGCATATATTTAACCTGTTTTTTCCTTTTACTGAATGAATGCAATAGTTGCAAAGATCCGATCATTTCCATAGTATCTGGCTTCGGAGCATTATTCTCAAGGAAGGAACTGAATCTATACCCCGGGGACGGTTGATGCTGGAAAGTAAAAATCCATTGATTTTTTCATGAACTGCGGGAACTGGATTAATCCCATCCGAGCAAACAATTACTTCATCAGTTGTAATATTACTCTCCAGGACCTGGTCCCAGATCCAGGGCCTGAAAAGAAAAAAAGCAGGAAGTCCTGCTTTTATTCCAGGTAATCTTTCAGTTTTTTGCTGCGGCTGGGATGGCGCAATTTGCGCAGGGCCTTGGCTTCTATCTGCCGGATCCTTTCCCGGGTTACCCCAAACTCCCGGCCCA
>PWGV01000195.1 GCA_003554585.1 Halobacteroidaceae bacterium
CCATTTTTCTGGAAAGGGTTTTTATTGGGAAGAAATTTTAACTTACTTTTTTCATGGAAGGGAGGTGCAACAAAATGTCCTTGAAAAATATTCTAACAACCTTATTTATCTTTTCCCTTTGTTTTTTCATCCTTTCTACCCCAACTATCAATGCTGATACTTCTGTTCTCGAAGAAAAAGAATGGTTTAACCCGGTAGAAGTTGGGGAATTCCTGGCTTTTTTTGATGAGATGGCATATGAGTTTTCTACTGCTGTTCATGAAACTACAGTTTCTTACCTGTTCGAAAACACCGAAGAAGTCGATGGGGAAGAAGTCAGCAGGATACTTTTAAAATCTGTTTCCGAAGATCAGGAATTTCGCTTTCTAATGTGGATAGATCAAGAAAATAATGTTATTAGAGTTCAGGATGATGTTTCAGGAGAAGATGTGCCCCCAATGTTTGCCAATATGATGACTGGCGCAATCCTTATCCCCTTTACCACAATTGGCGAGTTGGAAATTAAAGAAGCTCTAACCGAAGATCATGAGGGAGTAATTGTTGAACTTATTGATACCAGTGAGGAGACTATTAGTGATCTGGAAGCAACAGTCTATACGTATGAGGTAGAATACCTGGAAGAGGAATTTACTACGGGAATTGCAACCTATAAAGCAGCAGATTTTGGTGACTTCCAAATGATAATACATGCCCATATACCCGAATATAAGGATCCCGAAATTGAGTTTATAGAATATAACCTAAAAAATGTATCCCTGCATTAGAGCTTTTCCACGGCCCCATCCCTGGATGGGGCTTTTTTTTATTTTTAGTTACTCACAGAAAGTTTATCCTTTCCTCTTTATTTTCCGATAAGCTTAATCTTATATTAATATTTGCTTTTTTTATGGAAGGAAAAACCTTGAGCAGGGGGAATATAATAAACATACTAGTTTGAAATTTTAAATTATTAAAATCCGAAAGTGCGAAAGGAGGCAAGAATATGTTAAATAAAAAAAACACCCGTTTTATTGCCATCATCACCTTGCTAATTCTCCCCCTTTGTAACCCGGTTGTTTTTGCCGATGAAGAACCATTAGAATTTGATCTGTCCAGCTTGTTGGAAATTACCGGGATTGAGGATTTAGTTGCTAAGTTTTCCAAGTTTGTTTATATAATGAAAGGGGATGAGGGGGAGCTTACCGAAATAATTTATGAATACCTGGGTAAAGAAACCCTGGATGGGGTGGAAGTTGATAAGGTATCAATGAAAGGTTCCTCTCCTACCGAAGACCAGGAAATGCTTTTTTGGCTGGATCAAGAAGGAAAAACGAAAAAGGTTATCGATAATCAATCTGGAGAAGAAATTCCTCTAATGTTCGCCGGCTTTGCTACAATGTTCTTTTTCCTTCCTTTCTACATGGCCGATAGCTTTGATTTAGAAGAATTTATTTCAGAAGTTCCTGAAGATACTGAAATCAAGGTTTCGCAGGATGTTTCAGAAAGAGATGTCGGGGGGCTACCAGCAACGATTTACACTTACAATATTTCAGGATACGATGATGATGGGCAGGAATTTTCCATTATTTATGAAATTGGCGACTTCGGCGATTTCCAGATTATGGTGAGCTACGAAATGGATCATACCGAGCAAGAGGATACTTTTGGCTTCTGGGTTGAGGAAATTGTCCTTCACTAAATAATCAATCTCAATGCCCTATCTAAAAGGTGGGGCTTTTTTATTTGGGAAAACAAAAAAGCCCCTGCCAAAAGCAGGAGCTTTATTTTCTGGTCGGGATGGGGAGATTTGAACTCCCGACCTCACGCCCCCCAGACGTGCGCGCTAACCAGGCTGCGCTACATCCCGAATATCTACGCGTATTTTACCACAGGGGGTTGGTAAAGTCAACGCCTTCATCCTCTAATGATTCTCTCTTTTTTCAGCTTTTGCAGTACATTTTCAGGACTGTTGGTAACAACAAATACTTCCTGGACCGAAGAACTGGTTTTCCCCAGTAATTTAAAGCCGGTTTCGGTTATATATTGTAGTTGAAGATAGGGTTGATGTCCACTGCCCGTCCGCTGATTAATGCGGCCGGGCAGCACACTTTTAATCTCTGCAAGCTGGGCAACTTCCTGTAGGAGAGGGCCAATTTCTCTAATTACAGTGTGTTCTCTTTTAATCTTATCCAAACGATATTTAGGACTCACTCAGGGTTGCCTCGATTCGAGAAAAGAACCCCATCGCCAGTAGTTACCCCCGCCAAAAGTTATAATTCCGGCTTTTTTGGGGTCTACCTTTCCTTCTTCATTTAATATATCCTTTTCCACCAGGACATTTTTAATTTCGCCGATAAACAGGTGGTGGGATCCTTCCATCTCCACTATTCTATCCAGTTTGCACTCCAGGGTCACCGGGGCCTCCCCGATAATTGGAGAAGTTATCTCTTTGCCCCGAACCGGGGTCAGGTCCAGTTCTTTAAATTTATCGATTTCGCGACCTGATTTACTGCCACAAACATGGACTGCTTTCATCAGGTTTTCATCGGGAAGGCTTACGGCAAATTCTCCACTCGCTGCAATAAGGTTATAGGAAAACCTTTGCGGCCTGATCCCGAGCCCAATTCGAGGGGGCATCGAGGAAACAATACCAGCCCAGGCCAGGGTGATAATACTTCTCTGATCCTCATGGGCACAGGATGCCAGAACCGCGGGCAGAGGTAATAAAATTGGTTGGGGATCCATATTTATTTTGCTCATTTTAACCCTCCTCGCCCAGGATGCCCAGGAAAGTTCCGATATTAGCTTCGTCTTTTTTAACGGGCTTGATTTTTCCTTCTGCGGAAGTAAATATGGTTGTAATTCCCGGGCCGTGGCCTGCGATTACACAATCACTGTGGACAACCACTCCAATACTCACAGCGCCTCGCTTGAAACAACGCCCAAAGGAATTGTCGGTGTTCTCCAGGGCAACAACATCCCCGAACCGCAATTTATCCAGGCCCAGCTCTTTAATCATTTCCCGATCTTGGGTAGTCAGATCATAATCCCCGGTGTAAGTAGAGGGCGCTCCAAGCCCTGAACCCATTAATTCTGGAGGTATTACTCCAGCGACGGGAACTTCCAGTTTCCCTTCCTTTATATTAAGGTTCATTTTTTCAAAAAGACTCGGATCCAGGTTCATAACCTTTACTTCGGGTAAGTCTGCGATTTTCAGGCCTACCCCGTAACCCTGGATCAGGATCTTATCCTCGAGAGTCATTTTTTCCAGGGTTTCATCACCAAAATAAACCAGGACATGTTCGATGCCCCCGTGCTTACCCGTAACATATCCTTCGGCACCCTTGGCATCGCCACTGACAATCCTGGCTTTATTGCCAATACAGGCCAGGGTATTCAGTCCAGCGTTTGCAGCAGCCTGCTGGCGGTCAGACCCGGTAATTTTCATGCTAACACCGGGCTCGACGTGGTCTGCTACCCAGTCCATTACGGGATCTCCAATTTTAATATTGTAAGTAATTCCCCCAACCCCTGGTAAAACCATTGGTTGGCCATCGTGCTTAACAGTGTACTCTCTTCCTTTGACCGGGGGCGATACCTGCCCCTGAACCGACATTTTAACCAGTTGTTTTACATTTGTTTTCATTAATTAACCTCCTTGGATAATATCTATTATTTTTTCCGCGGGCAAAGCTTCAACCCGGCGGTTATCCCGCCCGACCATGGGTTCAGCCCGAAGAAGAGCATCATAAACCGCTGCAGCCACTACTTCGACCACACCTTGAAAAACCTTGTTTAAAAAATCACCTTTTTCCCTTACTTTCTTTGACGAATATATAAGATTTCCCTGCCGGGAACTGATATTTGTTGTGGAAAAAGCCAGGACAAAGTCGCCGCTGCCGTGCCCCAGAACCGAGCCTGTCAGGGCTAAGCC
>PWGV01000076.1 GCA_003554585.1 Halobacteroidaceae bacterium
CATAATTTAGCAGCAGAGCGTCTGGACAGAGATCTTCCATGTTTCTGGCCAGATCAACTGCTACAGGTATGCTTCTTAAGGCTCTAAAGACTCCCCCGGGACCAAGGGTATCACCAATGCATTGATCCACTCCATATTTTTTAGGAATCTTATAATCATACTCAAAGGCTTTAACCCCACCAACCTGAAAGGTGGAAATAACATAATCTGCATCTTTTAAAGCTTCTCTGAGATCTGTGGTAATATAAACTTCAGATGATAGATTGTTCTCATCAATAACCCGCTGGGCAAAATCTCGAACCTGGGGAGTCTTGGATTTACTGGGAGCCATCAAAGCAAACTGGGTATCCTCAAGTCCTTCTGTAGCCATTATATCCAGCATCAGTGTTTTGCAGAAGACAATACTTCCTGCACCAATTATTGCAATTTTTCTCATTATATATTTTCCTCACTTCCTGTTAAAAATTATAAAACCCGGTTGTGATTTTTTTAATGGCACTAAGAATTATTAAAGTTAACCTGCATACCCCTTACCAGCCTGATAAAACATAAGAAAATACCAGTTAATTTTCAAGTTAAACCTTGTTTTTTTATCAGCTTACAAAAATTCCCATTGCCTGCTCATGAAATCATTTAGGAAAGAATAAACCCCGGGCCGCAGAAAAAGCCCGGGGATTTTCTGCTTGATGATAAAGTTATTCTAGATTAAAATGGCGAATCGGGGAAATAAAAGTCTTCAGCATTTTCCGGGGTAATTAGTTCAGAGGCAATTATAAAGTCTCCCAGTATTGGTGAGGGTGAATCAAAATGAAGAACTGTTATTTCGATCCCGGCAGCAATCATATCAGGAGGATAGGATACAGTAACAGGTGTTAACTCATCGCCCTCCATTACTCTTTCAATAATTTCAACCATTCCTGCACCGCCGACAACAAACATTTCGTCTTCCCGGCCTACTTCACGAATAGCTTCTATTACTCCCAGAGCAATATCGTCATCCTGGGCCCAGACAGCATCAATGTGGTCAAACCTTGTTAAATAATCCTGCATTACTTCATAGCCATCATCCCTGTTCCAGTGGGCATATTCCCAGTCCAGTACATTGATATCAGTTTCATCAACCAGTTCCATAAAAGCTTCAAACCTCTGGTCATCTATCAAGGTGGGAATGCCTCGAAGAATTACAATATCTCCAGCTCCATCCAGCCTGTCTATCATATATTCAGCGGAAACTCTTCCCAGTCCGGGGTTATCACCGGCAACATAGATATCCTCGATTCCTTCTTCCGCAAGACCTCTGTCAACAACAGTTACAAAAACCCCCTGTTGCTTTAAAAATCTTACCGGATCAGTAAGAGGATCTGATTCGAAAGGCAGAATGATTAAAGCATCAATATTGTGAATTGCATATAGATCCTCAATATCATTGATCTGTTCCTCAGGTCCCTCAGCAGTCGCCAGTATGAAATTGTAATGAGGATACTTTTCCTGCAATCTTTCTACTGTTCTTTCAGCCCAGTAATTAACTCCACCTGTCCAGCCATGAGTTGCTGCAGGAATTGAAACACCAAAGGTCATTTCTGCTTCTGCCCTAACCGGAGTTCCCATAAATCCAAAGACGGCAATAACGGCCAGAATTAATAAACCAATACCAGCTTTTTTCACTGTGAATCCCCCTTATTTTTTGATGTTATGATCTGAGATCAAAATTATCCAGAATCAAGCTATAAAGAAGCTTATAACCTTTTAGTTCTGACAACCACCTCCTTTATTCAGTAATATTTCAGGAACTGCTTTTGCTTCAAAATAACCAGCATTCCAGTGATTATTTGTTTCCACCTCTTTGAAACATAACTGCTCCAATAATTATTAAACCCTGAACAGTACCGTTCAGATAAGGACTAACAAGATCAGTTAAGTTTAAAATATTACCTATTAAAGTTAATATAATAGCTCCTACTATGGTGCCCCATATTCTACCATAACCTCCCTTAAGGGCTGTACCGCCAATAATTACTGCAGCAATTGCCTCCAGTTCCCACATTAGACCTGTGGAAGAAGATGCTGCCCCCAATCTCGGCACATAAAGAATTGTAGCTATAGCTACACATAAACCCTGAATTATAAAAGTCAGAGTTCTAATCCTGGAAACATTGATCGCAGAATATTTAGCTACTTCATAGTTTGAGCCAATTGCCAGACAGTATCTGCCAAAACTGGTTTTGTTGAGCACAATTGTAGAAATTATAGCTATAAGAGCAAAAACAATAACAGGCACTGGTATCCCAAGAATTAGTTGATAATAGACCGGCCGATAAGTCGCCCTGATTCCAAAATCTAAAGATAGAGTCCCGCCATCAGCCAGATAGGTTACCAGTGATCTGAAAATCCCCATGGTCCCGAGCGTGACAATAAAAGGCTCTATTTTCCCCTTGGTAACAAATAGTCCATTGAAAGACCCGGCCAGAAACCCCAGCCCGACTGAAACAGCCATTCCTACCAGTACAGTCTGAATACCAAAACCTAATTGAGCTGAAATGCTGTTCATTGCAATGATCATTACGCCTGAAATAAAAGCTGCCATTGAGCCGACAGAGAGATCAATGCCTCCAGCTACTATAACAAAAGTAGATCCCACAGCAATAATTCCGATAAAAGCAGTCCTGGCCAGCACATTTCTTAAGTTACCGGCTGATAAAAAAGCCGGATTAATTATCGTAGCTAAAATAAATAAAAATACAAGAGCCACCAGTGGTCCTATGGCCTTAAATGTTGAATAATCCAATTTTAGACCTTCAAGTCCAAATGCCTTTGCTATTTTCATCAGACAACCCCCCTCAAACCAGTAGCATAGTGCATGATGGTTTCTTCATTCATGTCTTCCTCTTCCACTACACCGGTAATTTTCCCGTCACACATTACAACCACTCTGTGGCAGAGCCCGATTATTTCCTGTAATTCAGATGATATTACAATACATGATTTGCCTCTTTCAACAGTAAGTTCTTTAATAAAGGTGTACATCTGCTGTTTGGTCCCTACATCAATCCCGCGGGTTGGTTCGTCAAAAATTATTATTTCCGGTTCAATTTCCATCAGTTTAGCTACTCCCAGCTTTTGCTGATTTCCTCCACTCAACTTGCTAACCAGCATATCGGTCCGGGGGGCTTGAATTTCAAATTTGGCTTCAGCCTCTTTATATGCTCTTAACTCTTTCTCATGATCAATGAAAGGTGAGGTGAATTTTTTTAAAGCCAGTAGAGTCAGATTAAAAATAGTTTTTTTATCTGTGAGCAAAGTTTTCCCTTTGCGATCCTCAGATAAATAGGCAATATTGTGATTAATAGCATCAAGATAATTTTTTATTTTTATTAATTCACCTTTCTGATAGACCTCTCCCGATGTTTTTTCTCTTAAGCCCACAACTCCCTCCAAAAGCTCGGTTCTGCCTGCTCCAACCAGTCCGGCAAAACCCAGAATCTCCCTTTCTTTCAGCTGAAAGCTAGCAGATTCCACATAGCCCGGAACGGTGAAATTCTTAACCTCCAGAACAATATTTTCTTTAATACCATCTGCTTTATCAGGATACATATCCTTCAAGTCCCGCCCAACCATTAAGTTAGCCATATCAGCTTCACTCAAATTATTGGACTGCTCAGTTGTAACCTGTTTGCCATCTCTTAGGACAGTAACTCTATCGGCAACTTCCTTAACTTCATCTAATTTATGGGAAATAAAAATTATACCCACCTGTTCCTGTTTTAACCTTTCAATCAAATCAAATAATACCTTTACCTCGTCTTGCGTCAAAGACGAAGTTGGCTCATCCATAATAATAATCCGGGCTTCTTTGCGAACTGCTTTAGCAATTTCCACCATCTGCTGATTTGAGATGCTC
>PWGV01000145.1 GCA_003554585.1 Halobacteroidaceae bacterium
AATTAGCACGAACATCCCTGATGTTTTAACTGAGGATATAAGCATGCAAAGCATACTGGAGGAAGTTGCATTAAAGGAGCTTATATTTAAAGTAGAATATGGAAATAAAACTCGGGATAAGGTTGTTGAAATTGATGCTTTAGGTGAAGAGGTGGAAGTTATTTTTGATGAACTGCCCCTTGGTACCTGGGATGTAAAAGTAAAGGCAATGTGTGAAGAAGGCTATTCTATAGCTGAGGGGATAGAACAGGGGCAGGTAATGGAAAATGCTATAACCGATGTTCATGTAACTCTCGATCTGGTGCCGACACAATTAGAGTTTGAGGTTATTGTTCCTGATGATGAGAAAATTGAAACTGGGAAAGTTACCCTTCTGGGCCTGGTGGAAGGGGTAGATACAATTGAAAATGAGTTTTCCCCAGAGCCTGGGAGTTCGGTAACATTAGATATGGGGGAGGTTATGCCCCGTATCTGGATTGTTAACCTGGAATTTTTTGATGAAGACGAACAGTTGCTTTATGGTGGGGAGAAGCAAAAAATGTTTTTGCCAGGTCGGACTACAAATGTTCAACTGGAATTAGATGATGGCAATTTGCGCGTTATAATTGATTGGAATTTACCCCCTGAAAGGCCAAAAAATCTGTCTCTCATATTTGAAGATGATTCAGTCAACCTGGACTGGGATGAGGTAGATGGAGCGATAGGCTATTTAGTTATTAGAAGCATTGAAGAGTTCGACAGGGGAAAAAGTCTTACGAAGGAATTGATAGAAGACACCACTTATTCCGATTCTTACGAGTTTGATTCTGATAAGACTTACTGGTACCGAGTAGTTGCTTACAACAGCCAGGGATTGTCCAGCAATTACAGTTCATCAGTTGCTGCACCAATTCCTGCCAGCAGAAACTCCTACTCTGTGGAGGATATTGAGTTCTTCATGCGCCTGGCTCCTGCTGCCAGTTTTCCCCTGAAAAAAGATGATAGTGAGACAGGAAATGTGGAAAATAGTTTCTGGATTGGTGAAACGCCGGTTACCTATGAACTGTGGTATAAAGTTCGTTTATGGTCATTGGATCATGGATATTCCTATAACAAAAAAGGAAGTGAAGGAAGCGATAGAAATGGCGAGCAGGAAGGAGAAGCGCCTACAGACAGGAGAAATGAGCCGGTAACACAAATTAGCTGGTATGATCCAATAATCTGGTGTAATGCCCTTTCCGAAAAGCTGGGATTTGATCCCGTCTATACAAAGGATGGAGAAATCATAAGGGATGCTAATTCTCTGGATAACCAGCCAGTTCATGAAGTGGTTAAGGTGGAAAATAATAATGGTTTTCGCCTTCCAAGTATTAAGGAGTGGGAATTAGCGGCCCGTTATATTGGACCCGATCCCCCCCAGGAGGATCCACTGAGCACAGAGGTCATAAATAAGGATGATCTCTACTGGACGCCTGGGAATTATGCCAGCGGAGCCGTTGGACCAGCCTGGATAGAAGATGATGAGATGGGAGATGAAGAAGCAACCAGGGCAGCTGGCTGGTATGAAGAGAATACGGATGGTACTCAGGATGTTGGGCAGAAGCCTCAGGATGGAAACAAACTGGGCCTTTATGATATAAGCGGAAATGTAAATGAATGGTGTTTTGATAATGATTCTAACGGCAATGAAATTTACGCTTACCTGAAGGGGGGAGGGTATACTGACGCTGCAAGTTGGTTGCGGATAGGACATCATCAGACAACGGGGCTTTCAGTTTCTCGGGACAATCTGGGCTTTCGGATTTCCAGAGGTAATTTTTAACTCCATAAATGAAGGGGAGTCCCTCCAGCTCCAATAATGGGAAATTAGTAACCCCAATATATGACGTCCTTTTCTAAAAAGACAATTTGCAAAAAAAATTTCATTTTACCGCCCTGGGTAGTCAGTATAGAACTGCTCAGGGTAGTTTTTTGGAACCCCTGAATATTTTTTTCAACCCAACATTGCTTTTTCGGACTACATACCGAAAAAGAATTCAATTTTTTTAGTCCATTATATGTCTATTTTTAAATAGTTTCCGGAGTCTATCCGGTCAACAGGGTCTGGAGTTTGAAGCTTATTAGAGGCTTTCCGATCAACGGGAACAAAAAACAGACGGATTAGAATAAAACCTTTAAAAAACAACAGGGAAGGTTTGCGAGAGACGTTTTGAAGTTATCCACAACAATGCCTTTCTCATCCATACCTTGCTGATGTTTTTACCATACCAGTTGTTCTATGGCTCCAATTCAGGGAAACCATGGTGCGGAGAAAACTGATTAAAAGATAGAGTCTTGTCCGAATGACATTTCTCCTCTCCAAAAAATGGGAATGGTTCAATTTGCTGTGATATCAGAATAAGCTTGGAATCCTTTGATGTCCGAAAAAAATTAATCCTTGCAATATTAATGCCCAAACAATAAATTTAATAGCTGCTGTATTGTATAAATCATCACCGAGAAATGAACCATCCCCAAAAATTCTATTTGCTCATTCTTTCCGTTTATTCCTTTTATACTCAAAGAAACATTTTAGCCCCCTTAATTTGAAGAGCTTCCTGGTGCTGCTTTTACCTCCGAAGGAGGTTTACAGGATATCAAGTGGTTTTCCCTTTTATTTCCTACATGGAAGTAATTTTTTTGGTATTTTAAAAAGGTTATTTTTTTCTTTTGTATAATAATTCAATAAAGGACGGTTCAGACATCCAGTAATAGAAAGGAGGTAAAAAACATAACTGGGTCCTGCATTGTTCCTGTCGCGTACGAACTTTTTCATTAAGATGCAGGTCAAGCTTTCAGTTTTATTTTATGCAGAATTATTAACCAGCAAATTTATAAAAAACCTTTTCTTCAATCTTGCCCAGATTAATTACCGAGGTGATAAAAAATGTTAAAAAAGGTTCTTCCTTTTATTCTTATCCTGGCGTTAATTTTCATGCTTTCTGGAGAGGGTCTGGCCCAGCGGAGAACAGTAGTTAGAACAGAAATTATTCCTCTTCTGGTTTTGCATCCTAACCTTACCATAGAAAGGGCTGTTGGTAACTCCCTATCTTTATCCCTCGGGGCTCATGTTTCGGGAGGAGGATTTGGGATGGGAGGGTCGGCTTATCTGTACCTGGGAGGAGGAGCTCCCCGAGGACTCCATGCGGGTCCTTCTATTGGTTTTGCGCCGGGGGGTTCTTTTATGCTGGGCCTGGATGGTGGCTATCAATGGATAACTCATAGAGGTTGGGCTATTCGAGCCGGGGTTACCGTATCCTGGGCGCAGAATAGGATTATGCCTGGGCCACTTTTTGGAATTGGACGGGCTTTTTAACAAACCAATAATGCTCAAAAGGTAAAATAACCCCCGGAAAACATAATAATATCCGGGGGTTTTGCAAAAAAAAAATATAAAGAGCTAATCTTGTGCTCTTGGAGAAGAAATAATATTCCAGCAGTTTGAATTTAGCTATTTAATAGGCCTAAAACGTTGTTTTTTAGTGGTGATGGATGGTGTTGTTGTCGTTGGAAAATAGTTTTCTTCTTTTCTTTCTCGGTTTATAAATATTAGGGAGGTTTTTTGCTATTAAATTGACGTTTTTCTAAATATAAGATATAATTTAGATAGTTTTTCAGAGCTTTTTAAAATAAATCAAATAAAAACCTATTTCTTTGAAAAGCTTTTTCCTTACGCGGTTGTTTTAAATTTTTAATAAGGTGCTTTTCTGTTTGGTGTTTAAAAATTTTTCCCTTGAATGCCGATAGATTCACTAAAGGGGTGATTTCATGAACATAAAGGATGAAAGAGGATATACCCTTGTAACTGTTCTCCTGGTTATTTTGCTTTTAAC
>PWGV01000044.1 GCA_003554585.1 Halobacteroidaceae bacterium
TAAAATAAAAGGGGAAAGGGAGTGGTCTTTTGAAGATTTGCCCGCTCTTTTTATGGAGATTATTTGAGCGGACTGGTTCGGTAAGTGCTTATCTTGCATACCGGAGGCTGCTGACCTTTTCTAAACGATCCAGCGCGATGTAATATAGTTTATTGTGCCGAAGAAGGAGTTTGTAGTCGGGGTTTTGTTTTCCCTAGAGAAAGAGAGTCTGAGGCTGGAAGCTCTCTGAGAGCATCCCGGTGAAATTTCGCTCTGGAGGTGATAGCTGAAAAAAGAGTAGGCTGTCCGGTTCCCTCCGTTACGGGGTTTAAGTGAACCTAACGGTTAATTAGGGTGGTACCGCGGCCCCTCGTCCCTTGCTGACGAGGGGTATTTTAGTTTGTAAGGGAGGTTCTTTTCATGGAAAAAAAGCTCGAGAACCTGGAGAAAGAAGCTCTGGAAAAAATTGAACAGAGTCGTGATATTACCGAGCTGGAAAAACTGCAAATTGAGTTTCTGGGGAAAAATGGGAAAATTACCGCCGTTTTACGGGGAATGGGAAAACTTTCCCCGGAAAAAAGACCTGTTGTTGGCAAACTTGCCAATAAAGTTAAAGAAAGAATTGAAGGGGAATTAAAGAGCCGTTTAAATGAACTAAAGGAAGAGGAAGAAAAAGAACGACTGAAAAAAGAAGCAATTGACATTACCCTCCCCGGGGCAGAAATTTCCCGGGGACGCTTTCACCCCATGCAGCTAATAATTGGAAAGCTCGAAGACCTTTTCCTGCGGATGGGTTTTACCATAGAAGAAGGGCCAGATGTTGAAACTGATTATTATAATTTTGCAGCCCTGAATATACCCAAAAACCATCCGGCAAGAGATATGCAGGATACTTTCTATGTGGAAGGAGACTTACTTCTTCGAACCCACACTTCACCCGTGCAAATCAGGACCATGGAAAAACATGGTCCTCCCATCAAGATTATTACCGTGGGGAAATGTTATCGGGTTGATGAGCTGGACGCCACTCACTCCCCGGTATTCCACCAGCTGGAGGGACTTGTAATTGATCGAGGAATTTCTTTCAGTCACCTCAAGGGAGTTCTTATAGCCGTAACCAAGGAAATTTTTGGGGAAGAGCGAGAGGTCCGGTTCAGACCTTCATACTTTCCCTTTACTGAACCCAGCGCTGAAGTCGATGTATCCTGTTTTAAATGCCAGGGCGAGGGTTGTCCTCTCTGTTCCAGGACAGGCTGGCTGGAAATCCTGGGGGCTGGAATGGTAAACCCAAGGGTTTTAGAAATGTCAGGGATTGATTCTGAGAAATATACTGGTTTTGCCTTTGGGATGGGACTGGACAGAATGGCCATGTATAAGTATGAGATTGAGGATATCCGCCATCTCTGGTATAATGATCTTCGTTTCCTAAAACAATTCTAAGGAGGGTTTAAGTTGCGAATTTCATACAACTGGTTAAAAGAATATATTGACCTGGACCTGTCTCCGGAGGATGTTGCCGAAAAACTAACTCTCCTGGGATTGGAGGTTGATTATATTGAGGATTGGAATAAATTATATAAAGACCTTTTAATTGGGGTGGTGGAAGAGGTTAAACCACACCCTGAAACGGAAAAATTAACCCTGGTAGATGTAGGTGCAGGAGGAAAAAGTTTCAGGGTTATTTGTGGGGCCCCCAATGTTAAAAAGGGACAGAAAGTTGTCCTGGCCCCTGCTGAAAATACCTTACCCAATGGCCAGGAAATAAAAAAGACCAAAATCCGGGGAGAAGTTTCGGAGGGGATGATTTGCTCTGCAGATGAGCTGAAGCTCCAGGAGGAAAGAGCTGAAGGGATTTTTGTTCTTGATGATGACGCAGTTTCCGGGGAGAAATTTGCCCCTTACTTTAACCTTAACGATCAGATTTTCGTCCTGGACTTGACTCCCAACTATGGTTATGCGCTTAATCTAATCGGGGTTGCACGTGAATTATCAGCGGCTTTTGATAAGGAAATTAAATACCCCCAGATTAAAGAGGACCAGGAATCAGGCCGGGCCGAGGATTTGATATCGGTAGAAGTAAAAAACTCCAAACTTTGCCCTCGTTATACCGCCAGGATCGTTGAAGGGGTTAAAGTTAGCCAGTCCCCCTGGTGGTTGAAGGTTCGCCTGATGGGTGCGGGTATCCGTCCGGTTAATAATATCGCTGATATTACCAATTACGTAATGCTGGAAATGGGTCAACCCCTGCATGCTTTTGACTATGATAAAATTCAGGATAAAAAAATTATAGTTAGAACAGCGAAAAAAGGGGAAAAACTTGTTACTCTGGACGATCGGGAAAGGGATCTTACCAAAGAAGATCTGGTTATTGCCGATGCTCAAAAACCCCTTGGACTGGCCGGGGTAATGGGAGGTTTGGAAAGTGAAATTACCTCCCAAACCAATAATATCCTCCTTGAAGCAGCCAGTTTTGATCCCTATACTATCCGTCGGACTGCCAAGAGATTTATCCTGCACAGCCCCTCCTCGCATCGATTTGAGAGGGGTATCGATATTGAAAATATTACGAGGGCTTCCCGCAGGGCTGCTCAGCTAATGGCTGAAATCGCTGAAGGTGAGGTTATTGGAGGAATTGTTGATAATTATCCCCAGCTAAAAGAACCTCTCAGGTTAAGAATTCGGCCCAAGCGGGTAAATGAAGTCCTGGGGACAGATATTCCCCGCATGGAAATTAAGAGCATCCTGGAAAAACTCCACTTCAAGGTCCAGGATTCCAAAAGGTTGGAAGGGGCGTTCCGGGTCCAGGTTCCTTCTTTCCGCAATGATATTACCATTGAAGCAGACTTAATTGAAGAAGTGGCCAGAATTTACGGTTATGGGGAAATCCCGGAGGATTTGCCCCGCGTTGATATGGAAATTGGACGGAGAAGATCAAACCAGGAACTGGAAGCAAAAATCAGGGAAATTTTCAGAAGGGCCGGATTTCACCAAACCATTAACTTGCCTCTTGTCCGCGAAGATGAAAGTTTTGGCACTGAATGGCCCAAACCCCTTGCCCTAACCAATCCCCTCAGTGCAGAAAATTCCTATCTCCGCCAGGAAATTCTACCCGGCTTATTGCGTTCTCTTGAATTTAATACCAAGCGCCAGGTGAAAAAAGCCGGGTTATATGAACTGGGTGATGTTTTCCCCGGGGATGGTCCTGAGCAGTTGTCGGCTCTAGCCGCTGTATTAATGGGAGCAGCAAACAGTGAAGAATGGCAAATTTCTGCTCCCGAATTTTTCCTGCTCAAAGGCATTCTTGAAACCATGGCGTCTGAGACGGGAGTGGATTTTTCCGTGGAGAAAAGCAACTATGAATTTCTGCACCCGGGGCGCCAGGGAGAAATATTCTTAAATGGTGAAAAGGTGGGATATATTGGTGAACTTCATCCTAATCTCCAGGAAAAACATCGTTTTCCCGAGAGAGTTGCGGTAATGGAGATGGGACTGAAAAATTTCTACACTCAGGCCTGTCTTGATCCGGAGTACAAAGGGGTTCCACGCTATCCGGCTATTAGCAGGGACCTTGCCCTGACCGTTGAGGAAGAAATCCAGGCTGCCCAGATTTCCAACCTGCTTAAACAAAAGGGAGGGCAGTTTCTGGAGGAGCTAACCCTGTTTGATCTTTACCGGGGGGATCAGGTGCCAGAAAACTGTAAAAGCCTGGCCTATCGGATGGTTTTCCGGAGCAAAGAACGGACCCTTACAGATGCAGAAATTGACAACATTGTCGAGGAGATAATCGAAAAGGCGAAAAGAGAATTCGGGGCCGAAATCAGGAAATAAGTAAATACCCTCCCCAAAAGGGGGAGGGTATTTCACGAAAAAGAAGGAATTTTGAGGGTATTATTAGAAAGATAAATAAAGAAACGGGCAGATAAGAAGGTGATAAATCAATGGTCCAAAAAAGAGAGGGTAATAGAAAGAATCAAGTAGAAGTGGACCTTCTCGGGGAAACATATTCCTTTAAAGGGGAAAGCCCGGACCAGATAAAAGAAGCAGCGAACCTGGTTGATTCTCAATTGTGGGATATAAAGGAAAGGTATCCCCACCTGGGGAAAAACCGTTTACTAATTCTTGCCTTGATGGAACTTGGTAATGAATTTGTCCGGTTAAAAAAGGAAAACGAAGAACTGTTAGATTTTTTTGCCCGGGAGGAGTGATCCTGATGGCCGAAGGATTTTGGGTAGACATTGGAATTGTGGCCATTTTACTCCTTTCACTTGTCCGGGGTTATCAAAGAGGTTTTCTGCAGCAAACTGCAGCCCTTCTTGGAATAGGGCTTGGAGTTCTGGTTGCTCTGTACAGGTATCAACTGGTTAGCGAGTTTTTACAGGAAACCTTTCTGCTTCCCCCGGTTTTAGGAAATATTGTTGCTTTTGTCCTTATTACTATGGTTATTAGTGCTTTGATTAATCTGTTTGGTTTCCTTTTACAGAAATTAACCAAATTCCTATTTCTGGCTATCCTGGACAGTATTGGGGGTGCGGGATTAGGATTGGTAAAAGGCGGAATAGTAATTTACCTGTTACTTCTCGTTCTTTCTCGTGTTCCTTACGAGGTTTTAATTGAACACCTGGAGGCTTCCCGCCTGGCAAAAGATTTCCTTGAATTAACCCCCTTTGTCCAGGAAAACATTGATCGATTTTTTCAAAATAACGACCAGTTTTTTTAGGAGGAACAAGTCATGAAAAATTTACAGGTGGGATGGCACCTGGAGGAAATAGCTGACCTCCTGGAATTACAGGGTGCTAACCCCCATAAAATTAGGGCTTTCCGCAGGGCAGCCCGAAAACTGGCCTCCCTTTCCGAGCCCCTGGACCAGATTGAATTAAAAACTGTCCCGGGGATTGGAAAAAAAATAGCCGAGGAGGTCTTAATTTTTTTGAAGGAGGGGGAAACCCCATTATTAAGGAATTTGCTTGAAAAAACTCCCAAAACGATTTTAGAAATCCGGGAAATCCCCGGAATTGATTTAAAAACTGCTTACCGAATTTACCGGCGGGGAGGAATTACCAGCAAAGAACAACTGAAAAAGGCTGTTCAGAAACGAGAATTAAGGACAGTTCCCGGAATTGGTGCGAAGCTTGAGAAGGACATTAAAGATTTTCTGCAGCAAACCAGGGAAGGAGGCCCCTTCCTTTTATCTTTGGCCGAATCCGAGGCAGAAGCTTTTATAAACCGGGTCGAAAACATTCCCTATGTGGAAAAAATTGGGGTTAGTGGAGCAGTTCGTCGCGGTGAAAAACTCGTGGATAGTATCAATATTCTTCTGGGAACCAGGGAATTCCAAAAAGTAAAGGAAAGTATCAAACTGTTGCCCAGGATAAAAGCTTTTGCTGTGGATGAGGACTCCTCTCTTAAACTAATCCTCCCCGGTGGTTTGCCCTTAATGATCGAACTTGTTCGGCCTGAAGAATATGCCCTGAGTTTAATAAAAACTACCGGGCCATCCTACCACTGGAATTTTCTTGTAAAAAAAGCCCGGGAAAAAGGTTTAAATTTAAGTGGGGAATTTCTTGTTCATGGAGGAAGTAAGCTTTCTTTCCAGGAAGAAAAAGCGGTTTATAGCAGGCTCGAAATTCCCTATCCCCCACCCGAAGTCCGGCACAGGGTTTCCGTACCCGGGGAAGATCTTTCTTTTGTGGAAAAAATTATCGATTTTAATGATATCAAGGGGGATTTTCACCTTCACACCCGCTGGAGTGATGGGGGCTCTACAGTAGAAGAAATGGTTGAGAAGGCCCAGAGTTTGGGGTATGAATACCTGGTAATAACAGATCACTCCATGGCCCTGGAATTTGCTGGAGGAATGAGTATTTCTGCTCTCCAGGAACAGATGGAATATATTGAAAGGTTGAATGAAAGGCTGGGGAAAAAATATATTTTTACCGGGATTGAAGCGGACATTGAAATGGATGGATCGCTGGACGTTCCGCAGCGTTTTTTGGATAGAATGGACTGGGTTGTGGCTGCAATTCACCGGGGGTTAAAGCTTCCTAGAGGAGAAATGACCAAACGACTGGTTCGGGCTGTTTCTCATCCGGAAGTCAGGGTTTTGGGTCATCCAACCTGTCGTTTATTTCCCAACAGAGATGGCATTGAGGTTGATATAAGAGAGGTTTTTTCCAGCGCCGCAGCAAGTGGGACAGCAATGGAGATCAATGGAGCGCCTGACCGAAGAGATCTGGGAGAGGAATTAATCCAGACTGCCCTGGAATTTGACCTGGAATTCTGCCTGGGCAGCGATGCTCATAATGATCAGAACATGGAATACATGCAATATGCTGTTGTGGAAGCACAAAGGGCAGGTCTTCCCGCTGAAAAAATAATAAACACAAAATCAATTGAGGATTTACCCGGGAAAAAGTTATCCCGGATAGGTGGTGAGAAATAATGGAAAAACATACTCTGGAAAAGTTGGAATATGGGAAAATAATAAAAAAACTCGGAGAAAAAGCGGCAACGGAACTGGGAGCCGAAAAAGCCCGGAACTTAGAACCCGAAACCGAAATTAACATTGTTTCCCGGGAAATCAAAGAATCCGGCCAGGGGCTTGAGCTCTTAATTCTGAATGGACCAATTCCGTTCGGGGGGATAAAAGATATTCGCCGGCCACTAAAAAATGCTGCAAAGGGACAGGTTCTTGACCTGGAAGAAATAGTTAAAGTTGTCCAGACCCTGTACGGTTTAAAACAGATCAAAAAATATTTCGCGGATTATGCAGATGAAGGGTGGGCTTTTCCAGGTCTGGAGGTTTATGAGGGAGAGATTGGCGAATTTTCCGCCCTGGAGAAGAGGATTAATGGAATAGTTGATAAATATGGTGAAATAAGAGACGATGCTTCTCCCAGACTAAATTCAATTCGCCGGGAAAAGAAGGTTCTCGCCCAGCGGATCAGGGAAAAAATGGACTCTTATCTCCACAATGCCAAGTTAGAAAAAGTAATCCAGGACCCCGTGATAACCATTAGAGGAGATAGATTTGTTCTTCCGGTCAGGGCTGATAAAAAAGGTTCCCTCCCGGGAATAATTCATGATCGTTCTTCCAGTGGGCAGACAGTTTTTGTTGAACCCCAGGCAGTTGTGGAAATGAATAATAAACTGGGGAGCCTGGAAAGGGAAGAAGAAACGGAGATTTACAGGATATTAAAGGAAATTACCGCTGAAATTGCTGGAAAAGCTTCCGAGATTTCCTGTGGTCTGGAAGCGGCTGCCCATCTTGATTTTGTGATGAGCAAGGCTCACCTGGCTCAGGAATATAACTGCTCAGAACCGGAATTAAATTCTAAAGGGCCAATTAAATTAAAATCTGCCCGCCATCCCCTTTTGCCAGGCGAAGAAGTAGTTCCAATCGACGTCTCTCTGGGGGAAAGTTTTAACACCCTGGTTATTACTGGGCCCAATACTGGTGGAAAGACCGTTACCCTTAAAACTGTCGGTTTGCTTTGTCTTATGGCCCAGTCGGGCCTGCTTATTCCGGTAGATAAAGGCAGCGAAATAGGGGTTTTTTCAGGGGTTTTTGCCGATATTGGCGATGAACAGAGTATAGAACAAAGCCTGAGTACTTTTTCTTCTCATCTTACCCAGATTGTCCGGCTCTTAAAAAACGCCCAACGGGGCGATCTGGTTCTCCTGGATGAAGTAGGTGCGGGGACCGACCCGGAAGAAGGAGCGGCTTTAGCCATGGCTCTCCTTCAGCACCTGCATGGCAAGGGGATTTTAACAATTGCTACTACCCATTACACGGAATTAAAAGCTTTCGCCTATACCCATGACGGAATTGAAAATGCTGCAGTGGAATTTAATGTAGAAACCCTTTCACCCACTTATCGATTGATGATAGGTGTTCCAGGAAGGAGTAACGCCCTGGCTATCGCAGCCAGGCTGGGGCTTTCTGAAGAGATTATTACCCAGGCAAAAACATTTATTGGTGAACAGCGATCCAATGTTGAGGGCATGATCAGTCGGATTGAAAAAGAAGAGTATGCGATTCTGGAGAGAAAGGAAGCATTACAAATAGAAAAGGAAAAACTGGAAAAAGAACTGGCCCAAATTAAACGGGAGAGGACCGAGCTTGCTGAAAAACAGGACAAAATGGTCCGGGATTTTTCTCAAAAGGCGCATGAAATAATTGAGGAGATTAAACAAGAAGGCAGCAAATTATTAAAAGAGATAAGAAAATATTCTGGACCTGCGGGTGACCGGATGGCCAATGAGTTTAACCTTGCACTAAAGGCCCAGGAAGAGAGGATCCTGGAGTTAACAAGGGTTGAAGACAGAACCCAGAAGGATAGAAAACCCCTCGAGGTTAAACCAGGCCAGAAAGTAAAAATCGCCTCTCTGAATCAGGAAGGGGTTGTATTAAGCGAGAAAGAAAACCAGGTCAACGTCCAGGCGGGGGTTATGAAGGTCTGGGTGGATAAAAAAGACCTGCTTCCCGTAACCGAGGAGGAAGTTGATGTTCCCAGGGCATCCCAGCGATATAAAAAATCGAAAGCCCAGACCATCAGGCAGACTCTTGACCTTAGAGGAATGCGCTGGGAAGAAGGAAGGGAAGAAGCAGATAAATACCTTGATGACGCCTATCTTGCGGGTTTAAAAAGATTAGAAATTATTCATGGTAAGGGAACTGGAGCCCTGCGCCAGGGGATACACGAACTCCTGGAAGGCCATCACCACGTGGCAGGTTACCGGCTGGGAGGAGAAGGAGAAGGTGGAGATGGGGTAACAATAGTGGAATTAAAGAAATAAAAAAACACCTGCAATTCGGCATGAATTGCAGGTGTTTTGTTTTAATCATCTGATCGGTCCCACAAGCGGTCCCATAAACGGTCAATGGTATCATCATCATCTTCAGAAGGGGCTTCTTCCGCGGGGCGAGTTGAACCGTGGACAAAACAGGATTGGGTGGGTTTTTTCTCGAAAATATAGTTGCCTTCTTCATCGGAAAGGGGAACCCCGGTACTGGGATCAAACCTGTGAATGGGCAGTCCGTTGTCATCAACGCGAATGCTGGTGTCCATCTGGTAACGGCGGGTTTGAACATTTTCCTGTGGGCAATCAGGAGTTGCTAAAAGACCGGTTTCCACGTCAACATCCACTCTTTCTATCGGCTGATGGAAAGACTCTCTTTCTTCGGGTTCAGTTCCACGAATAAACAATTCTGTGACCTCCCGGGGAGCATAGCTTCCGGGAAGTTTCCCGGTAAAGGGATCAATGGAAACCTCAATTACGTTACGGGGCCGGGGTGGGAAGTTGGTAACGGGCATGGGTTCAACAGCTGCTCGCATATAACGTCCCCAGAGTTCAGCAGCAATCCAGCTGCTCAGGGTAACCCCGTAGTTGGGTTCATTGGTCCGGGGATTAATTACCACATTTCCTGAACTATCAGTCTGGGGGAAATACTTCATCGGGCGCGGGGAGTCTTCTCCAACCCAGACTGCTGTAACCAGATCTGGAGTGTATCCAACAAACCAGGCATCGGTGTAGTCGTTTGTAGTTCCGGTTTTCCCGGCTGTGGGCCGGCCCAACTCAGCGCGCCAGCCAGTTCCATCCTTGATAACAGATTGAAGCATATCAGTAATTATATAAGATGCTCCTTCGCTTATAGCAATCTCCCGGGTGGGATTGGCTTCGTAAAGAACGTTACCCCGGTTATCTTCAACCTTTAAAATCGCTACGGGTTCTGTTCTGATTCCTCTATTGGCAAATACCCCAAAAGCCTGAGCCATTTCCAGCGGGGTAATACCCCGGGTTAAACCACCCAGAGCAAGCCCCAAATTCCTGTCTTCAGGAACAAGGTTTTTAATACCAAGATCCTGGGCCATTCTTAGGGCATTGCTTACCCCAATTTCTGAAAGTGTTTTTACCGCGGCCACATTGATGGAATGGTTCATGGCCTCTCTGAGAGTTACCCATCCCCGGTAAACATCGTTAAAGTTGCGGGGCCATGGTGTAGGTTGATCATCTGTTGAAGTAACGGTATGGCCAGAATATTCTACAGTGGGATAGTCCAGAACTACCGAACCAGGACTCAGGCCTTCTTTTACTGCCGCGGAATAAATAATCGGTTTAAAGGCTGATCCTGCCTGCCTGCGACTTTGTGTTGCCCGATTCCACTGGTCATCCCCACGTCCACCAACCATGGCTTTTATATGCCCTGTTTTGGGATCAATTGATAGGATTGCAAGCTGGGGTTGGTTAGGATCCCCGGGAAGGTTAGCCCTCTGGATTGTGGGCAGAGTTTCATCTTCAAGCATTTCTTTTACTGTTTTTTCAGCCTGTTCCTGCATCCGGTTATCAAGGGTTGTATAAACTCGGAGCCCTCCCCCGTATACTACCTGGGGTCCGAACATCTTCAATAACTCATCGCGAACATAACGCATAAAATAGGGGCCAAATTCGTCCTGGGTCTGGCCAAGCCCCACCAGTTCAAGGGGTGCTTCGGCCGCTTTTTCAGCCTCTTCCGGGGAAACCAAATCTAATTCAAGCATGCGATTTAAGGTTACCTGCTGGCGAAACTTGGCCTGATCCATATTGAAATATGGGGAGTGCCGGTTGGGCGCCTGCAAAATTCCTACAAGCATTGCGATTTCTGAAAGGTCAAGGTCCCAGACGTCCTTGCCGAAATACTGATGGGCAGCTGTTTGAATCCCGTAAGCAGAGTGACCCCAGAATATTTCGTTTAAGTAAAACTCAAGGATTTCTTCTTTGGTATAAATTCTCTCAAATTGGAGTGCCAGGAACATCTCCTGGATTTTCCGGTAGATAAATTTTTCCTGGGTTAGATAAACATTTCTGGCCAGCTGCATTGTTATTGTACTGGCTCCTTGGGCGTAGCCACCCTCCTGGATGTCCACCCAGATGGCCCGGGCAATTCCCCGGTAATCAATTCCAGAATGCTTAAAAAAACGGGAATCCTCCATAGCCAGGACAGCTTGCTGGAGTTTTTCAGGAATTTGATTGAGGGTAACGTACTCCCGGTTCTCTCTAAACAGGCGGTGAATTAATTCTCCATCAGCGTTATAAATACGGGTTGTTTCCGTAGATTGCCAGTCACCATATGCCGAAACATTTGGTGTGTCACTGATAATATAGGCACCGGCGCCGATAGTTAATCCAAAACCGAAGGAAATAAATAAAACTACGGCAATAAAAATTCCCTTGCCGGTTCCCACTTTTTTCTTGGGCTGGTTTTTTTTCCTAGAAACCACTGGCCTAACCCCCTTCCACACCGTCATTATAACATATAAAACCGGGGATAGGTAGATGAAAATTTCAACTTGTTCGTTGAACTTACCTGTGGTAAAATATACACAATAAAAAAAATGCCACATCTCCGTCTGAGTGGCGGAGTTTATTATTTGGGAGGTGGCTTTTTTGGCCTGGCAGGATAGTTTACGAATACTTAAACAGGGAACAAATGAAATAATCGGGGAAGAAGATCTTGTAGAAAAATTAAAGAGGGCAGATTCTGGGGGACCACCCCTGAGGGTTAAATTGGGCCTTGACCCAACAGCACCAGATATCCATATTGGTCATACCGTTCCTCTAAGGAAAATGAGGGAGTTTCAGGACCTGGGTCACGAAGCTTACCTGATTATCGGGGACTTCACTGGGCGGATTGGAGACCCTTCACAAAAATCAGAAACAAGGAAACAATTAACCACCGAGGAAGTAATGCAAAACGCCCGCACTTACCAGGAACAATTTCGGAAAATCCTCGATCCGGAAAAAACTCACCTTGTCTTTAATAGTGACTGGTTTTCCAAGTGGACTCCAGAAGAATTTTTAACTCTGTCCTCCAAATATACGGTAGCCCGGATGCTGGAGAGGGATGACTTTGAGAAAAGGTACAGGGAAGGGAAACCTATTTCCATTCTGGAGTTTTTTTACCCTTTACTGCAGGGTTATGATTCCATTGCAATTGAAGCGGATGTAGAACTTGGAGGAACGGACCAGAAATTTAATCTCCTGGTAGGGAGACAATTACAAAAGGAATATGGGCAGAGGCCTCAGGCACTCATAATGACTCCCCTGCTTGAAGGGACAGATGGGGTTCAGAAGATGAGTAAATCTCTCAATAATTATATTGGGATTAATGAACCTCCCGGAGAAATTTATGGGAAAACCATGTCCATTTCAGATGATTTGCTGAAAAGCTATATAACCCTTACAACCGACCTCCGGGGAAAGGAACTGGACAAGTACCTGGCTGATTTAGAAAATAATAAAATTAACCCGCTGGAGGCCAAAAAATTTCTTGCCCGCCGTCTGGTTGAAATGTATTATGACCGGGAAGCTGCTTTAAAAGCGGAACAGGAATTTACAAAGGTTTTCTCCCGGGGCAACCTGCCGGAAGATATGCCCGAAAAAGAAATTGAGGGTGATTGGTTGGACGAAAATGGTCAAATTCGACTGGTTCACATCCTGTCCCAATTAGAGATGGTTAACAGCAACAGCGAAGGAAGGCGGCTGGTCAAACAGGGAGGGGTTTACATTGACGAGGAAAGGGTTGAGGATCCCAATCAAAAGATTAAACCCCGATCAGGTATGATTATTCGGGTGGGGAAAAGAAAATTTTCCCGCTTAAAATAGTTGAATTGCATAAAAAAGGCCGTCTTTCCGGACGGCCTTTTTTATCAGGGGAAAAACAGTGGGGATGAAAGCTTTTTAACCTGTTCGAGAAAAGGAATTTTTAGAAAGGTGGGGAATTTAAAGACAAGGAGGTGAGTTTATGGGAAAAAGTAAAGCTCTTTATATACTCCTTGGTCTTTTAATTGTAGGAGCGCTTTTAATTGCTTTATTTTACCTGGAAAGGGAACCCGATTCCTTTGTTCTGACTCCTCCCTGGGAAGGAGAAATCAAAGAGGTATTTTGGATTGATAATGATAATTTATTAATAACTTTGATTTCCCGCGAGGGGGAGGGAGAAACTGAATCTCGGATTTATCAGCTGAATCCTTTCACTGATGAGGCCAGAGAAATTTTTTCCTCCGGTGGTTGGCGCCTTGATCTGGGGGTCCTTGATTTTGATCAAGAAAAGGAATTAATCGCGGTAAAAGAAGGAGACAAAATTAAAATAATTAATTTCGCGGGGGAAAAGCTATTTAATGTTGAAGAGGCAGGAACAAATACCCAGGCCTGTTTTTCTCCGGATTTAGAGAAGATGGCCTTTACGACATTCGCTGAATGGGAATTACCTACCAATGCATTTGTCCTGGACCTGGATACATGGGAATCTGAACAGCTAACAAACTATGAATTTGGCCAGAATTATAAAACAGGAAAGATTGGTTGGGATCAAACCGGGAATTTTTATTACGTGGAAGAATTTGCCTTTGGAACCTTAACCTTTGGAGGACAAAAGCTATTTGTAATTGAAACTGATCGAGAAAAAGAGCTTTTCTGGGAATTTCCAGGAGCAGAACAGATAATTGGTTTTAGTTTCCTGGAAAATGCCCACCTTTTGTGTTTCTTCGTGGAGTGGGATGACGATGCAATGGAAACTCAGTTGTTCATCGGTCGGTTCGATATGGCTCAAAATGAAAAAAAGTGGATTGTTCCCCTGGATAGCATGGGAGACAGGGAGTTGTGGAAAGAAATTAAAACCGGGTATCCCACTGAAGGGGAAATAATTGATCAAACCATATGGGTTACAGGGATTGAAGAAGGGGGAACTTTCCGAATTTTGCGGTTGGATCTTGTTTCTGGTGAGATTAAGCAAGAAATTTCTCAGGCGGGTTTTCCCCGAATTTCTCCTGCTAATGAGTGGATAGCTTTCTATGATTTTTCTGGGGTTGAACGGGTTTTAAAGGTTAGCCCCTTGACAAACTCCGGTGATTTGAGGTAACATTGTGCTAAGTTAAAAGCGTTGAAGGGAATGAAGTTCGAGAAAAGTTCTACCAGAGAGGAACCATTTGGTGTGAGGTTTCGGCTTTTCCGGACAAGCCCTCCCAGAGCTGCGGAGCAGAAATCTGCCGTTTGGGTTGCGTTAAAACCTTTGAGGCTTCTGGATTCAGAAGTAAAACAGGGTGGTACCGCGGGAAAGTCCTCGCCCCTGAACAGGGAAGGGCTTTTTTTGTATCTAAAAACAGGGGGTTTTGGCAATGAAAAAATTGACTGGCTTTGAAATAAGAAAACAGTTTTTGGAGTTTTTCTCTGAGAAAGATCATTTAATCTGGGAAAGCGCTCCCCTGATACCACAGGATGACCCAACACTGCTATGGATAAATGCGGGGATGACACCTCTGAAACCTTTTTTTGATGGAAGCAAAAAGCCTCCCCATTCCAGGATGGCAACTGTGCAAAAATGTATCCGGACCAATGATATTGAAAATGTAGGTAAAACTCTGCGCCACCACACTTTCTTAGAAATGCTGGGGAACTTTTCCTTTGGGGATTATTTTAAAAGGGAAGCTGTTCGGTGGGCCTGGGAATTTTTCACAGAAAGACTGGAAATGGACCCGGATAGATTATGGGTTTCGGTTTATGAAGAAGACCAGGAAGCATTTGAAATTTGGCGGGATGAAATCGGTGTCCCTGCAGAAAAAATTGCTTTTTTGGGGCAAAAAGATAATTTCTGGGAAATAGGACTGGGGCCCTGTGGCCCCTGCAGTGAAATCCACTGGGATCGAGGAGAAGAATACAGTTGTGGCAGCGAATGCACTCTGGGCTGTGACTGTGATAGATTCCTGGAACTATGGAATTTGGTTTTTACCCAATTCGATAAAAAAGAGGATGGATCTTACAAAACATTACCCTCTAAAAATATTGACACTGGATTGGGTTTGGAGAGAATTGCCTCCGTTTTACAGGAGACTCCCAGCAATTACGAGACTGATTTGTTCCTCCCATATATAGAATTCCTCGAGGAAAAATCCGGTTTTAATTATGAAAAAAGTGAAAGCAAAGAAAAAATGGCCTTCCGGGTTATTGCAGACCATATCAGGGGGATTTCTTTTGCCCTTGCTGATGGGGCCCTACCCTCCAACGAAGGCAGGGGGTACGTTATCCGAAGAATATTAAGACGGGCTTCAAGATTTGGACGCCATTTAGGTTTAACTGAACCTTTCCTGCACGAAATGGTCCCCCTGGTTAAGGAAGTAATGGGAGAAGCATACCCTGAAATTGAAGAAAAAGATGATTATATTGCTCAAATAACCAGGATCGAAGAAGAACGTTTCTTGGAGACCATTGAGCAGGGACTGGAAATTCTGGAAGGGTATGTCGGAAGTCTTCGGGAAGAGAATAAAAACATTTTAGATGGGAAAGATGCCTTTAAACTTTATGACACTTTCGGTTTCCCAATTGATCTAACCAGGGATGTCCTCTATGAAGAGGGTTTCGAAGTCGATGAGGATGGATTTAAAGAAGAAATGCAAAAACAAAGGGAACGAGCCCGGCAGGCCCGCGCCCACAAGTCCCTGGGTTTTGGGGAAAGCAAAAACAAGGAACTGGAAAAGCTGGCCCAAAAATTAAAAACAACAGAATTCACCGGCTATGAAAAGCTTGTTGAAAAAGCAAAAGTCCTAGAAGTTGTTGGTCCTGATGGAGAAAAGGAAGAAATTCAAGGCGGTCAAAAAGGGCTCCTGATAGTTGACAGGACTCCTTTTTATCCCGAGGGGGGAGGCCAGGTAGGGGATAAAGGTTATTTCTCCGCCCCTGGGGTTAAAGGGAAAATAGGCAATACCCATCAATACCACGAATTGATTTTCCATGAATTTGAACTGGAAAAAGGAAAAATAAAGGTTGAAGATCCAGTGGAAATGAAAGTAGACGAGGAAAGAAGGATGGCAACGGCCCGCAATCATACCGCTACCCACCTTCTTCACCAGGCTCTGCGCAAAGCGCTGGGAACTCATGTTCAACAGGCGGGTTCTCTGGTTGACCCGGAAAGACTCCGCTTTGACTTTTCTCATTTCAAAGCTCTGAACATCGGGGAAATAGAGGCGATTGAGGAAGAAGTAAACCAGCAGATTCTGAAGAACTTGCCTGTAAAAGCCGAATACATGTCCCTGGGGGAGGCCCGCGAAAGAGGTGCCCTGGCGATTTTTGAGGAGAAATACCAATCCCGGGTTCGTCTAATAAATATAGGGCTGGGCTACAGCCAGGAACTCTGTGGGGGCACTCATCTGAAGGCAACGGGAGAAATGGGGCCCTTTAAGGTAATCTCAGAAGCAGGGATTGCAGCTGGTGTTAGGAGAATCGAAGCCATTACAGGTTTCAATACTCTTGATTATTTTTCCGGCCAGGAGAAGCGACTGCATGAGCTTTCCGATAAACTAAAAGCCAAACCTGAAGAAATAGAAA
>PWGV01000213.1 GCA_003554585.1 Halobacteroidaceae bacterium
AAAGAAGCTTTGCGTTTGGCAGCCCACAAACTTCCCATTAAAACCAAGTTTGTCACCCGTGAAGAGTTGGAGGGTGAGCAAGAATGAAAGCAGAAAAACTGCGTGATATGACCGGTGAAGAGCTGGAAGTAAAGTTAAGAGACCTGAAAGAAGAACTTTTTAACCTTCGTTTTCAGAATGCAACTGCCCAGCTGGAAAACCCGCTGCGGATAAGAAAAGTGCGCCGGGATATAGCGAGGGTAAAAACTGTAATGAGGGAAAAAGAGATAAGAGCTTAATTGTTTAAAGGGGGTTATCCCCATGACCAGTAGGGAATTGGAAAAAATCCCTCTTGTCGGGAAAAGGGTTAAGATTAGCAGGGTTACCGGAGGAACCTACCTTGGTTTAAGCGGTGAGGTTTTAGAAGATCGGGAAAACGTTCTGGTAATAGATGATCAGGGCCGGAAAAAATTGATCCCCAAAAAGGTTTGCACCTTCGAAATTTTTGATAATGGCCGGCTTTTAGGTGAGATCAACGGTCAAACCCTGATCGGTCGTCCCGAAGACCGGTGCAACTGAAAGGAGGTAGCAACTTGGAAAGAAAAACACGTAGGATCCAGGATGGCACCGTAATCAGCGATAAAATGGATAAAACCGTTGTGATCCTGGTTGAGCGACGTACACAGCATCCCTTATATAAAAGGACGGTTAAAAGGAGCCAGAAGTTCATGGCTCACGATGAAGAAAATACCTGCCGTGTAGGCGATAAGGTTGAAATAATTGAAAGTCGTCCCCACAGTAAGACCAAAAAGTGGAGGGTGCGCAGAGTTCTGGAAAGAGCCGAAAGAATTTAGCGGTAGAGAGAGGAGGGGCAGCAGGCCATGATCCAGTCAGAAAGCAAAATCCGTGTTGCTGACAATACCGGCGCCCGTCAGATTCTATGTATCAAGGTCCTGGGCGGTTCCAAGAAAAGATATGCCCGTGTAGGCGACGTAATAGTTGCCACGGTAAAAGAAGCCATCCCCGGTGGCATGGTAAAAAAGGGCGAGGTAGTTAAGGCCGTTGTGGTCAGGACCGAAAAAGAATTCCGGCGTCCGGATGGTTCATATATTTCTTTTGACGAAAATGCTGCAGTTATTATTGATAGAACTAACAATCCCCGGGGAACAAGGATCTTTGGCCCGGTAGCCAGAGAATTGCGGGAAAAGAATTATATGAAGATAATTTCCCTGGCTCCGGAGGTCCTCTAAGGTTTCAGGGAAGGAGGTAAGGAAATTGGCGCATAAAATGCATGTAAAAAAAGGAGATACCGTCCGTATTATAGCGGGCAAGGATCTTGGCAAAAAGGGTAAGGTCCTGGAAGTTATTCCCGATACCAAACGAGTTATTGTTGAAGGCGTAAACGTTGTGCACCGCCACACCCGTCCCACCAGGGAACTCCCCCAGGGAGGGATTGTGGAAAACGAAGGGGCCGTCCATGCTTCCAACGTTCAATTGATCTGCCCCCGGTGTGGGAAGAACTCCCGGGTTGGTCGCAAAGTGTTGGACAGCGGGAAAAAAGTTCGAACCTGCAAAAAGTGTAATGAGGTTGTTGATAAGTAGCTGGGGAGAGAGGAGGTTCTACCATGGCTGTGCTTAGAGAACAGTACAGAGAAGAAATTGTTCCTAATTTAATGGAACGGTTTAAATATAAGAATGTGATGGAAGTTCCCAAGCTGGAAAGGATTGTTGTCAATCTTGGTGTTGGCGAAGCCAAGGATGACGTTAAGGCACTTGATGATGCGGTCAGCCAATTGATCCAGATTACCGGGCAGAAGCCGATAATTACCAAGGCCAAAAAATCCATAGCCAATTTTAAAATCAGGGCTGGAATGCCCGTAGGCTGCAAAGTAACCCTGCGGGGAGAATTGATGTATGAATTTTTCTACAAGCTGGTTACCGTTGCCCTGCCCCGGATTCGAGATTTCAGAGGGGTATCCACCCGTTCATTTGATGGCCGGGGAAATTACTCTCTGGGGATTAGAGAAATGACCGTTTTCCCGGAAATCGATATTGATAATATTGATAAGGTGCGGGGAATGGACATTATTATTGTAACTTCCGCCCAAACCGACGAAGAAGCCCAGGAGCTTCTGGCCCGGTTGGGAATGCCTTTTAAGAAGGACTGAAAGGGGGAAAACGAGTGGCACGAAAGAGCCAGATAGAGCGAGAAAAGCACGGTGAAAAGTATGATACCCGCAAGGTTCGACGCTGCCGTCGCTGCGGTCGGGCCCGGGGAGTTCTCCGTAGATTTGAAATATGCCGGATTTGTTTCCGTGAATTGGCCCATAAAGGGGAAATTCCGGGAGTCAAAAAGGCTAGCTGGTGATTAATTTTACGAAAGAGAGGAGGTTGGCATTACATGGCAATGACTGACCCCGTAGCTGATATGCTGACCAGGATCAGGAATGCAAATATGGCCCAAAAAGGTACCGTTGATATCCCTACCTCCAAGTTAAAGGCCAAAGTTGCGGAAATCCTAAAAGAGGAAGGGTTTATCAAAAATTGCAAGGAAATTAAGGGAGGCAATCCCCAGGGGATTTTGCGCCTCCAATTGAAATATGGGCCGGATGGAGAAAAAGTTATTACCGGTTTGAAAAGAATAAGTAAACCGGGAATGCGTGTTTGCGCCAAAAAAGATGAAATTCCCCGGGTATTAGGCGGCCTGGGAATTGCAATAATTTCAACCAGCCAGGGAGTAGTGACCGATCGCGAAGCCCGGAAGATGGATCTGGGTGGAGAGGTCATCTGCTATGTTTGGTAAGGGAGGTGACTTAATTGTCCCGTATTGGTAAAAAGCCGATTCCTATTCCTGAGAGAGTAGAAGTAAAAATAAAAAAGGACAGTGTTGAAGTCAAGGGACCCAAAGGGACCCTTACCCAGTCCCTGCACCGGTATGCCCAGGTGAAAGAAGAAGATGGCCAGGTAGCTGTTGAAGTTCCCGGTAAGGAAAAGAGGTTCCGCGCTATCCAGGGTTTGACCAGGAGCCTGATTTCCAGCATGATCGAAGGAGTAACCAGGGGTTACGAAAAAAGGCTGGAAATGGTAGGTACCGGTTACCGGGGAGCGATTAAAGGGAAAAATATTGAACTGCAGCTTGGTTTTTCTCATCCGATTGTAGTTGAACCACTTGAAGGAATTGAACTGGCCATGGAAGGGAATACCAAAATTATTGTTAAGGGAATCGATAAACAAAAAGTGGGCCAGATGGCTGCCGATATACGCCAGCTTCGCAAACCCAATCCCTATAGTGGTAAGGGTGTTCGTTATGAAGGTGAATATGTCCGGCGTAAAGTTGGAAAAGCCGGTGCCCAATAAGGTGTAGAAAAAGGAGTGAGGGCCATGAAAAACAAGAGACAGATGCGGTACAGCCGGCATCTTAGATTAAGAAATAAATTAACAGGAACCCCCGAGCGGCCCCGCCTCAATGTCTACCGTAGCTTGAAAAATATCTATGCCCAGATTATTGATGATGTTAGCGGACAAACCCTGGTTGCAGCCTCTTCGCTGGAGAACGGCGTAAAAGAGGGACTTGAAAAAACAGGGAATAAAGATGCGGCTAAAAAAGTAGGCGAGTTAATCGCTGAACGGGCAGTGGCTAAAGGTATTGAGCGGGTAGTATTTGACCGGGGGGGTAACCTCTACCACGGCCGGGTAAAAGCCCTGGCAGATGGAGCTCGTGAAAAAGGGCTTAAATTTTAAGCGGAAGGAGGGTAATATTTGACTGCAAAAGATGTTCAAGAAAAGGAATTTATTGAAAAGGTAGTTAATATAAATC
>PWGV01000034.1 GCA_003554585.1 Halobacteroidaceae bacterium
ATCCTTCTTCTAACCGTTCTCCTTTTGCGGCCTGAATAAAAGCCTGTAATTCCTCTTTATTAAGGAAGCGGGCTTCTTTACTTTTTCGCCCTTGTTTTGCGGATAACTTTGCCTGATTATTATTAACCAGATTCTTTTTTACAGCATCATCCAAAGCCGATCTAAGTAAAAAAGAAACATAATTAAGCATCCTCTTTCCAAGGCCTTTTTCCTCTAATTTTTCATAAAGAACATTTATTTGCCGATAATTAAGGTCTTTTAATTTTACCCCTCCAAGATTCGGTTTTATGTGGTTATTATAAACACTTAAATAATTCGAGTGGGTTGTGTAGGCTATTGAGGATTTTTTGGCCCGTAGCCAATCTTGAAAATGTTGATCGACAGTAATTTTTTCTTTTTTTACTGGAACGCCATTCAAAGCATCTTGTTGAAGGGCAATAATCTTTTCCTGGACTTCTTTTTTTGTTTTACCGTAAACATCTTTTCTTATTCTCTTTCCTTCTGAATCAAAGCCGAGGGAAACAGAACCAGCCCAAATCCCGTCATTCCTTTTGAAAATGCTTCCTTCACCCCGGCCCCGGCGTTTCTTACTCACTTTTTTTCACTCCTTTCTTTTTTTTGTGTCTTCTAACTCGGGCTAAATTCCCGTGGTTATCGGAGCAATAAAGCTTTGTTGGTTTTGTTACCTCAAAAATATTATTACAGCCCTCTAATTCGCAAACTTTATATCTTTTTCCCATTGCATTAGCTAAATTTAGGCAATACATGATTTTTAAAGCTCCCATAAGATTTTTATAAGACCAAGCAATTTCCCAGTTGTTGTCTTTTGGTGTAACTCCAATCCCGGTTTCTTTAAATTCTAAGCCGTGAAATCGGCTATTGTTAACCTCATTAAAGTGATCAGATATTTCTGCCATCCCGCTCATTCCCATAATTGAATGGACAGGTTCTGCGTATTGCTCTAGAAAAATCTTATTAATATTTTCTTCCTGAAAATCTACATCCAAGCCCAATTTCCCAAAAATCGGGGGTGGGGGAGGGTTAGAAAATGGAAAGAAGGCTTTATATCCTTCCGAATATGCAAATGCTTCTTCGTTTTTAACATAAACCATTACGCTTTTATTGCAGGATTTGCAGAAAATTTCAAGAGAATGGTTGGAGACTTCCCAAAGGTAATAAGGCTTTTCCCCACAAACCGGGCAAAAAAGGATGGTTTTTCTATCTGGAAGCTCGAATCCTTGTTGTAATAATTCCAAGGCTTTAACTTCGCGCTTTGCAACTTCAGTCATACTTGACTTTTTATCCCCGATATGCCGAGGTCTTGATGTGAGTTCTGGCGGGGGAAACTCTTTTAAATTTCGTTCCCAGATTATTCCGAAAAGCCCATATTTTTTTATAAACTCTAAATGAAGTTTCCCCTCTTCTTGAATTAACTCCCTTGAATTCTTACGGTCTTTTAAATAAATTGGGATCAATTTATTTTTTTTATTTATTTGTAACTCCAGGAAATCTTTTAATATTTGTTCGGATTCATCGAAAGGGTTATACCATTCCAAAGAAGCTCCTGGCTTTGCCTTGATCCAATGTATTTTTTCTTTTCTATTTCTTGGGGGGATTAATTCGTAATCACTATGCCTAAACCATAAGGGGGGAGAATCAGAAAATGGGACTTGGGTTTTTTCATTCTGGAACTCGCCCAACAACCATTCTTCTTCTGTTTCATAAAACTTTTCCAAAAAACCCCCTCCGTTAATGGTGTTTAACGCTATACCATTAATTTATTTTACATATAATGAAAAACAAAGCAAGGCGGAAAAATACGGAAAACCAAAAAGGAGGTAGTGAAAATGAATAAAGAGAGGTGGATTTGCTTAGCGAAGGTTTGCTGGATGTCCGGGAAGCGGAAAACTTTTCAGGGTTAAAGAAAAGCAAACTTTACAACTTGATGCAAACCGGTGAACTTGCCTATGTAAAAATTGGATCGGCCCGGAGAATACCAAGGAAAGCATTAGTTAACCTGATGGCAAAAAATTTGGTTCAAAGAGAAGAACAGATTTTTAACACATAGGTTTGGGGGGTTGCCTGGCCAGTGTAAAATGCACAGCACCCTGTTTGTTGTGCTTCCCCCCAATTCTCACCTTCAGGGAGGTGGCCAAAATGACAGAAGAAAACAGATCGACAATGAAAGAGCCTTATTTTCAGGTTCCGAATGATGTTTTTGAGTTAAATATTCCTTCAAGAGAGAAGCTGGTTTTAATTTACCTTTACCGCTTAGGAAACCAGGGAAGCGAAATTTTCCCCAGTTATAAAACTATAGTCGCAAGGTGCGGAATAACAAAGCCTACTGCTGTTTCTGCAGTAAAAGGATTAGAAGAAAAAAACTTAATAAAAGTAACACGCCGCAGAAAAAGCAACAAGGATAATTATTCTAATATCTATCAGTTGCCTGGTAAAATTATTTTACCAGGCCCTAGTAAAAAAGATTTACCACCTGGTAAAAATTCTTTACCCAATAAAGAACTACTTAATAAAGAACTACATCCATATAAAGAACAAATACAGGGTTTTCCCTCTGAAAAAACGAGTGAAAACTATACTCTTTCTTTTGAAGAATTCAAAACCCAAAACCATATTCAAGAGGAGGATGCGGATATAATCAACTATTTTCTTTGGAAATATAAATTAGAGAGGGAAGAAGATCATCCTCCTTTAACTCCTGAAAAATGGCAAGAACAAGTTAACCTTTTGCGGGTGATCGAAAAAGACGGTTGGGATGTGGATGGAGCGGATTGCCTACTTGTTGAGGATTTCGAAAGAATGATTGATAAATACTTCGCTACCAACTTCGAAAATTGCAATTATCGACTTCCTCATTTTAACCAACCAGCCGTGAAGTATTGCCGCTTTTACGAGGAAGTATATTGACGGGGAGGTGATCTGATAAGAAGTAAAAAATTATTCCCCGCCACCTGCGAAGAATGCGGGGAAATAGACCAGGGCCTTGACCTGCCACTTGAAACAAGATACTTCTGCATTTTTTGCAAAAGGTGGACTGTAACCAAGCCCCAGAAGAACCAAAGGTAAGAAAAACCTTATATAATTTTCCCTAAAAAAAGCGAACCCGAGTTTGCCGAGGCACTCAAAGAAGGAAAAGAAATAAATGAATTTAATTTGAGCCAATGACAGCGGATTTAAGGGCATAGAATTTTTATAAGTGTTTTAACTACGAACATAAAATCGCCTTTATTCGCTTTATATGGGACTAATTTCGGTATATTTAGAGGGGAAGTGCAGAAAAGGTGCACTTTTGAAAACAAAAAAAGAGCCTGGGATTTTATAAATTTGACACTATAAAAAAGAGGGATCGGAATAATCCAAGTTTTCGGAGGCCCTAAATAGGAATTTTTGTTACCCCCTAAAAAGGACTGGGCCAGAGCGGGAGAAAATATAGCCCCCATCAACCGCTTTGGTCTTTTTATTATCGGAGTTTTCCGAGGCAGTCAAGGGAAGGGGTTTAATCCCACAGTTTTCGCAGGCAGCCATAGGAGGGTAAAAACCCCTGGGCCTTTGTTATGATGACCGGAAGGACAATAAAAAAATACATGTCGTCAAAAATCCGGCCGGGGGGTATTAAAAAGAAGGGCCTGGTTAAACCGTCAATCGGCCGAATAGCACCGCAAACATTCCCGAAGGTTTTTAATAAGGGGGGAGGCAAATAGCAGGGCTTGTTATTTTGGTAATCGGCCAGGTAGCACCGGACA
>PWGV01000186.1 GCA_003554585.1 Halobacteroidaceae bacterium
CAGCAACTGAGGTGATTAATGTCTGCCCTTGAACTCCAAAACCTAAAGTCAGTACTAATACAAAGGCTAAAATTGTTCCCAAACGCCAGTTTTTCAAGGTTATTCAACCTCCTAAGTTTTTTTCCGAAGAACAATACCCAGTCCAGCTAAGTTCTAATTGCTTCCATCACCTCCCAGTCAATTTTTCAAAAGAAGTTCTGGCGAAAGTCCAGTTAAAAAATTGCATCCAGAGTGAAAATAATAACAAAAATCCAACTATTCGTACTATTAAGAATTCGAGAAGGTTTTTAAACAACCTTCTTTTTCAAAGGGGGATTTAATTAATTCAATAATTTTTCTCAAAAGCGGTCCAGTTTTGCAGGGTAGGTTGCCGGTTTTAACGCAAATCCTGCTGGAAAGAGAAAAGCCCCCTGGAGGAGACCTTTCAGGGGGTTTATAAAAATTGTTAATCTTCACGGGATAAAATATTCTTGATAAAAAACGCAATAAAAGAGTTTCCCCGAGAACAGGTATTAAAAAGTATCCCAAAGGGGGCAACTTCATGGGGGGCTGGGGGTAAATTTACTATTTTACCGCCGTTATCATGGAATCCGCTGAAACTGCTACGGGGATTCCGATAATTTCTCTAACTGCAGGCAGCAAAATCCGGTCAATGTCCCGGAGATTTACAGGGCGTTCTTTCTCGGAAAGCTGCAGGAAAATTTCTCGGGCTGCTTCCTTGCCGATCCTGGTCATTCTGGCTTCTTTAAAGCCGGCTTTTTCTAGCCAGCGGAGAAAGGTCTTTCCGCAGGGATGGAATGTTTTGCATTTTTGGATGCCAATAATTTCCGGGGCAAGTCTTTCCAGAATTTCGGGGGAGATTTTATTAAAACTCATCTCATCCGAACTGGCAGAGAACATTGCAAAGATTTTTTCTCCAGGCAGGGCAAGTGTAATAGCATACTGGATTACTTCCTCTTTATCTATCTTTCGGTCAAAAAGGACTAATTTGCTTCGGTTTTCCCGGAGATTTAAAATGAAAAAATCTTTTTCTTTTCCGCCCCGGTATGGCTCAAGGGATTCGTAGCTAAACCTCAATTTGCCTCCTGGTTTTAAAACCCTGTGCAATTCCTGGAGAGTCTTGCGGGGGTTGGGGGTCTGTTCAATAGAAGATGCAGCCGTGGCCCCGTCAAAATAACCGTCAGCAAAGGGCAGGCTGGTATCGGGGTCGTAAAACTTGAATTCTGCATTTTCTATACCCAGGCGCCGGGCGTTCTGCACACAGATTTCAACGCGGCGCAGGGAGGAATCCAGGCCAATTACTTTCCCGGCATAACTGGCCAGGGGAAGGGAAGGCCACCCATCTCCGGGTCCAAAATCAAGCAGGTTTTTACCCGCACCTTCTGTTGCGCAGAGGAAATCAAGGATAGATCCCCGGTCGCACCAGTGGCCGATTTCATTCCCTGAGAACGGGGTGTAAATTAGAGGAAGAGAATAGCCCGACTGGGATTCCATGTCCTCGTAGATAAATTGATCGGAGGAAAAATATTGGGGCGAAAAGTTATCCTCAATCCAGTTAAAAATATCCAAGTTTAACCCTCCAGTATTTTTGCTTTTGCCAGTAAGTTAACGGGATAATCTAATTAAGCCTTACCCAAATTGCAAACTCCATTTTTATATATTCACTACCAATAGGGAATAACCTTGTTAACAGGAGTATTAATCCGGGTAAAAATAGTATATAATTGACCTAGAAGTTTTCCAGTTTTGTTTTGGAGATTAGAGAAATTGGGGAAAAAGATAAAACCAAAATGAGAGGGATTAGGAATGGAGAAACGAAATTTTTTTTTCCTGCTTCTGGCTTTCCTTGTTCTTGGGAGTGCAGTTTTGGCGGGGGGCTGTGGGACAAATGTAAACGGGGTTTCTGAAGAACTGAATGCAGGGGAAGAAAATGAAGAGGCTGCAATTGAAGGTGTGATTTCCAGGGGAGGAGATCCGGTTGTTGGCCTGGCCCTGAGTGGAGGGGGAGGGCTCGGTATGGCCCATATTGGTGTAATTGATGTGTTGCTGGAAAATGGTATTCCCATTGATTTAATTACCGGGACCAGCGCTGGGGCAATTGTAGGAGCTTTATTTTCCGACGGAGTTTCCCCCGAACAGATGGAAAAGATTGTAGCAGAACTTAACTGGTCGGATTTTCTGGTCGCTTCTGTTCCTGAACTTGGCTTTTTCAGTACAGAGGGAATGGAAGAAAAGTTGAAAGAACACCTCCAGAGTGAGAATTTTGAGGATCTGGCAATCCCCCTGGCGGTAGTGGCCACCAACCTTGATGACGGTGAAGAAATAGTTATTAACAGCGGGAGTATTGTAAAGGGGGTAGTGGCAAGCGCGGCAATTCCAGTTATTTTCCAGCCCGTTGAGTATGAAGGGATGTTCCTGGTTGACGGGGGGCTAGTGAACAATTTACCCAGCGAACTTGCCCGGGAGATGGGAGCAGATATTGTAATAGCTGTAAACCTCGCGGATAATTTTCGGTTTGAAGGACGGCCGCAGGGATTAATTGAAACCGGGATCCGCTCCTACAGTATTCTCCAGAGAAGTCACAGTGTTCCGGTTGATGCGGATATTGAAATTCACCCTGACCTGGAAGGAGTGGCTGGAACAGACCTGGACCAGTACCGGGAAATAATAGCCCGGGGTCGGGAAGCTGCTGAAAAAGTGGTTCCCGAAATTCTGGCCCTGCTGGAAGAAAAGAAAGAAAATGAATATTAAAATGTCCTTGAATTTAATTTTTATTTGTTTTGCCTGGAGAAAAGTTCTTTTCCCCGGGCATTATTTTTACCCCGGACTCGAAGGAAGGGTCCCTGGTTTTGCTATATTGGGAATTTAACCTGGAGAAAAAACCGAAAGAGAAGCATGGAATTGAAAAAAACTTTTTCCTTTCAATATTATTACACTTGTCTTTTTTTAGTTAGTACTTATTATAGGAATGTTTAAAAGGAGGAAAATATAGAGGTTCGGATCTGTTAAAGAAAATTTCAACCGGATCAAAAATAAAAAGCTGAAATTATTGACTAATAAAAAATTAAGAAATAAAATGGGGGCAAGGAATTTATACGGGGAAAGTTTTAAACTGGCAAAACAGGATTGTCAAAAAGATTTCCCCGAAACGTAACAAAAAAAGGATGGAGGGATGCAAGGGTTTTCCAGGGAGGCGGGAATAAACATTTGAGGGGTAGGTCTTTTACAGATAAATAATAAGAAATTTAATTTGATTGGAGTGTCACGATTGTTTAAAACTGTAACCGGAGGGAGTTTTAAGGTCCTGAGCAAAGACGACATCCAGGCTATTCACAGGGAAACGCTTAATATTACCGAAGACACGGGAATCCGGGTCCATAACAAAAGGGCAAGAGAAATTTTCGCAGAAAGCGGCGCCATGGTAGACGAGGAAGCTGGAATTGTTCGCATTCCAAGGACAATGGCCGAGGAAGCTATTGCCAGCGCGCCCTCTTCAGTTGTTTTACCTGGTCGCGAGGGAAAAAATGATCTACTCCTGGAAAAAACCAATACCTACCTGGGAACAGGGGGGACTGTTCTCAATACTTTAGACCTGGAGACAGGAGAAAAAAGGACAACCAAAGCCCAGGATGTAGCGGATTACGCCAAGATTACCGACTGCCTTGATAATATAGCCTTTTTCGTAATCAACTGCTATCCCGACGACGTGGAAACTGAAGACGTCGACGTAAACAGATTTTACCATTCTCTGGCCAATACCTCGAAGCACGTGATGGGCGGAGTATATACCATGCAGGGCTTGAAGGATGTAATTTCTATGGCCGAAGATATCGCCGGTGGCCGGAAAAAACTCCTGGAAAGGCCCTTTCTTTCTTTTATCACCCTTATGGTTAGCCCGCTGGTAATGGAGAAACAGTATACCGATTTCCTGATCGAGGTTGCCAATTACGGTCTGCCCATTGCAACTCCTTCTGAGCCACTGGCGGGAGCTACTGCCCCGGTTACTCTTGCCGGAACTATAACTATAAACAACGTGGAATCACTGGCCGGCCTTATTCTGGTCCAGCTGATTAATAAGGGTAATCCAACTCTTTACGGGACGACTTCCAGTATTATGGATCCCCGTTCGGGGATTTACGTTTCAGGTTGTATTGAATCAGCATTAATCAACGCAGGCTGTGCCCAGATGGCCCAGTTTTATGAAATCCCCATTTATGCTACCGGGGGAATGTCTGATTCCAAGACCGTGGATTGCCAGGCCGGGTACGAAAAAGCGGCAACTGCAATGACTGTAGCCCTTTCCGGGGCGAACTTTATCCATGATGCTGCAGGGCTTTTGGAATTCTGTACTACCCTGTCCTACGAGCAGATGGTTATTGATAACGATATCCTGGGGATCTCCCTGCGAGCAACCCGCGGGGTTGAAGTTACCCCCGAGACAATTGCAGCAGATGTTATCCGGTCGGTTGGACCCGGGGGACACTTCCTGGGTGAAGAACATTCAGTCCGACATGTCCGCAGCGAATTCTACATTCCTTCCGTCGCAGATAGAAACACAAGGGACCGCTGGGAGGCCATGGGGTCTCCGGATACCCATACCCGGGCCAAAGAAAAGGCCAAAAAGCTATTAAAAGAACATCAACCCCTGGGTTTCCCGGAAAATCTCAACCAGAAATTACTGGATAAATATAAGGGGATCAAGCAAAGGAGGTCCTAGTTTATGAGCATATATGGATACAGTAGTGGATACTACCGCCCACTTTCTGTGAAAGAGGTGGAGAGGATCCACAATACCTCCCTCAAAATCCTGGAAGAAGTAGGTTTCATGGTTGATAACCAGTTTGCCCTGGAACTTTTGGATAAGGGCGGGTGCGAAGTGGATTATGACAGAAAAATTGTCCGGGTGGATAGAAATCTGCTACTCAAAACTATTAAAAAAGCTCCCGCCCGGATCGGTCTTTGCGGGCGGGATGAAAACAACGAGGTGTTCATTGAAGCCAACAAAACTTTTTTCAGCAATGGTGGAACTGCTGTAAAAATGATGGACCTGGATAACGGCGAGCGCCGGGATGCTGTCCTGGTGGACCTGGCCCAGATCAGTAAGATCATTGACGTTTTAAACAATATCCACGTGGTTCATCTGCCCGTTTATCCCCACGACGTTCCCCATGAACACGTGGATATTCACCGGTTTTTCAACGCATTGAATAACAACACCAAACATATTATGGGCGGTGTTTATACCTTAGAAGGGGCCCGGGATGTAATCCGGATTGCCCAGATAATAAACGGGGAAGACTCTTTAGCCGAAAACCCCCTGGTAAGCTTTATTACCTGCCTGATCAGCCCCCTGAAAATTGAACACAATTATGTCCGAATAATGTATGAAGCGGCCCAGGCCGGGATCCCGGTGGTAACATCGGTCTGTTCCATTGCGGGTCTAACCACACCCATAACCCTGGCCGGGCAGATCGCCCAGCTGAATGCCGAAGCCCTGAGCGGGGTTTTCCTCCTGCAGGTATTTAAGCCCGGAACCCCCGTTTTTTACAGCGTTGTTCCTACTATTGCTGATATGCGTTCAATGCAGTTCCTTTTTGGGGCGGTGGAGAGTGGATTGATGAATGCTGCCCTGGCCCAGCTCGCAACCTTCTATAATCTGCCCATGTACTCCACAGGCGGAGTTACCGATTCCAAGACCAGCGACATCCAGGCAGGGTTCGAAAAAGGAATGGGCAGCCTGATGCCTTCTCTGGCGGGAGCCCAGCTCATCCACAATTCGGCCGGACTTTTGGACGGCAGCATGGTGTTCAGCCTGGAAGAGCTGATAATTGATGACGAGATCAATGGAATGGCCCTGCGGGCAACAAGGAGTATCGAAATTGAAGAAGATACTCTCGCCTTCGAAGCAATTAAGGAGGTTGGACCGGGAGGCAATTATGTGACCCATCCCCATACCTTCCGGCACATGCGGACCGAAACCTTTGAACCCAGAGTTGCGGAGAGAAGTTCCTATGCCGCCTGGATGCAGAAAGGTGGCTGGACTTCAACGGGTAAAGCCAATAAACTGGCCAAGGAGATCCTGGAGAATCATCAGCCGATGGAAATTGAAAAAGAAAAACTGGAGCAGATAGAAGCTGAATTTCCCCAATTAAAACAAATCAAGATATAAGGTCCAATTTCCAATAAGGAGTTTGCTCAAACCCATTGGATACTCGGAAACCGCTCCTTACCTTTTATGCAGTAAGGAGCGGTTTTTTTATTTTAAGTTTTCGCAACTTAAAGAGGATTAAAATAAGGGAAAGGGAAATCGAAAAAGAGGATAATAAAAAATATTAACCCTGAGAAAATTCAATTATTGGAGAAGAAAAGCAGGAAGGTGTGGAGCCATGGGTTTTATTCGAAAAAATTTTCCCCCTCTTGCAGAGGAATTTAAATGGGGAGATGTCAGCGCAAAATTTAACCTGGTTGAATGTCCCCGGGAGATAAAAACTACCTTAATCGGGAATGTGAATATGATCCCTTATACAAAACAGGGATATGTGATTGTCCAGGTTGAAAATGGAGACTGGGAACTTCCCGGAGGGACCCTGGAAAAAGGGGAAAGCTATCAGCAAACACTGCAGAGAGAAATCAGGGAAGAGCTGGGCGGGGAAATTATTTCTTTTGAAGTTTTGGGGTTTTTTTCCTGTTATTCCTCGGCAAAAAATGTCTATAAACCCCACCTTCCCCACCCTAATTTTATTCGCCTGGTGGGTGGATGTGAGGTCAGGCTGGTCCAAAAACCACAAAATCCTCCTGGAGCAGAGAAGGTAACCCGGGTAGAGACAGTGGGAATAAATTAGGCCTGCGGGCGATTTGAGGGTATTGGAAGGTAAGACCTGGCCGAACTCTACCGCCTCGGGGATTTTATTAAGAAAAGGAGAAAGCAAAAAAATAGCTGAAAGCGGGGGAGGGAAAGAGATGGTTGCAGCTATTGAACTTGTCCATGTTACCCCTGAAAATGTTGAAAATTACGGTTTTTGCTTTTATTCTGATCCCAAAAATGAAAGGTTTCAAAACAAACTGGAGTGGTTTTTAAATAATTACCCTCTCGGTTTAAGGTATAGGGTATTATATTCGAACAGAGAAAAAAGTATTATCGGATTGCTTGAATATATGCCGGGGAAATGTTCCTGGAGGGGAATTCATGCTCCTGATTATATGGTAATCCATTGTCTGATGGTGAAAAAAGAATATTCGGGGCAGGGCTGGGGTTCAGCTCTAATTGAGCATTGTGTCGAAGATGCCCGGGAGAGTGGTTTTAATGGAGTTGCGGTGATCAGTACTAAAAAGACCTGGTGTGCGGATAACCGGGTTTATTTAAAAAATGGATTTAAAGTAGTTGAAAAAACTTCCCCTGGACTTGAACTGGTTGTTAAAAAAATCAAAAAAGGAGCCGAGCCTTCCTTTGGGAAACTTGAGGAAAAGATGGCTCCCTATAAAAAGGGAGTTTTCATGTTTTATTCCCAGCAGTGTCCTTTTATGTCCGAGGGGGAGAGGCTTTATGGAAGGCAGGTAGAACTCCAAAAAAGCTTTGCTGTTGAGTCCCGGGTACTTAAAATTGAAAATTTCCAGGAGGCCCAGGCTAACCCCTGTGCCTGGGGAACCTATGGAATTGTGGCCAATGGGAGTGTAATTAATTACATCCCCGGAGGTTATAAAGGGTTTTTAAAGGGGTTGAAAAAGAAAAAAATTATCAGTGATGAAACGAAAAAGACCCAGGGGAGGGATGGTTCTGGATATTGAAAAGCACAGGGGGATTTACCAGTTCGGTCCTGCTTATGGAGTGATGTTGGCAAATGACCTTCACCCGGTGGGTTCAGTTGACCGGGTTCTTTTAGAAAACATGATCAGGCTCAATCCACAGACCGTTGATTTCCTGTACAATAATTTTAATCCCCTGGAGGTTAAATACCACCCTCGATCACGCCCCACCCTGGAGAAATACGTGGAACAAGCTGTGGGAAACCGAAAAAATGAACTTTCGGTTGTGCAGGGGATTACTAAATTTTGCGAGGAAATCGCATTGATGGCTGAAAATACCGGGCCGGATAATTTAATTGTTGGGGGGACCGAGGAGGAAATTATCGAGCGGAAAACCGACTGGTGTACAGATCTCTCCCGGGCAGGGTGCGCCCTTTTCCAGGCCGCAGGATTTCCCTCCCGGATGGCTTATTTATTCGATATCAGTAGAGCCTACAGCGGCCATGCCATAATAGAAGTTTTCTGGAAGAAACAATGGGGAGCTGTAGATCCAACCCACGGTCTGGTCTACCTTGACTTTAATGGTCAACCCGCAGGCGTCTTGGAACTGCAGGGGAGTAGAGAACTGGTTTTGAAAAATGAGCTCAATCCCTACCCGGACCAGTTTAAAGAAGCCGCCCTGGCCAACTATTTCATCCGGGAAGCAGAAAGCTATAATTACCCGAAAGCAAAGGTCAACCAGTATTACAGGACTATTCTGGAGATGGCTGAAAAGGGCTGGCCGGGAGGTTTGAGATGGCTCCATAACGAGGATGAGTAAAAAATTAGGGTTTTTGGCAATGGGGGAATTTTATGGATATTAACAAGGAGGGGATTGAAAGGCTGAAAAAAAATGGAGAAGAAACCCTAGAGTTTTTCTTCTGGGCCCGGCCGATTTCTTCATTTCCCACCACAAAAGTCCTTTACCTTTATCCAATTTCCCTTACCCCCATTGAAAAGATGCGGGAAGAACTGTTGACAAGTTTTCCTCGGGCAAAGAGTGACCAGGAGATTCCCCCGGTTTATCATATGACCATTGCCCTGGATTATTCCCCTGGAGAAGAGGAGAAAATCACCCAGGAATATTTCCAAAAATTCGGGAATCGTCCCCTGCATCTCCGGGTTGGAAGACTGGGAGTCTATATATTTACTCGGGGGAAATGGAGGAAATTTATCAGTATTAAACCGGGGAAAAAACAGTAGTTTTGTTAAAATTTTCAATTGGAAGCAAAAGGGAAGGTTTTTTGTCAGCCGGAGGCAGGATAGAAATCAACCTGAATTGAAAGGGAGGACCCGACCCTCTGGAAGAGATTTCGGGCAGGAGGTTTCTGATGGAAAAAACAATTGGCTTCTTGCTAGAAAAGGGCTGTCCCTCCATAAAGTACCGGGTTAAAAAAGAAATCCTGGGTGAGCAGGATAATAAACTCAGGGAGGAAATTTTACAAGGTTCCCGGGTTCGGAAATTCCTTGAACTCCAGGAAAGAAGTGGCTGGATTGAGGATGATTTCCATGGAGTGAGGGGGGTGGAAACTGCCTGCCGGGTTTTCTCGGAAAAAGGGCTGGACCCTGAGCTTCCTCCATTTTTGCGGATGCTTTTGGAGCTGGAAAGGAGAGAAGAAACCTTCGCTCGGGGATCTTTGCAGCGGGTAGGAAAAATCCTTGATCGGCGAGGTTTTGGAGGGTCGCAGATGATCAGGGCTTCAGTTTTTGCCCGGGCGGGATGGGAAAATACCGACCTGGTCCGAGGGCAAACCAAAAAAGCCCTGGCCTGCTTTGATTTTGTCCGGGGAATAAAGGGAATTGAAGAAATTATGACACTATATAAAGGCAAGAGGGTTTTTGTTGAGGGAATAATGTGGCCGGGAATTTACCATTTGCGCCTCCTTGCTTTTACCTCTCACTGGAGAACAGGAAAAAACCAGGAAATTGTTCGGGAAGGAATAAAAAAGTTGGTTGAAATGTCTCCCCTGCCCTGGATAAATGTCCTGGAAAAATCCCAGTTAATATCTCCCCCTGCTTTTGCCATGCAAAACTTTAACCCTGTTATGGAGGAAATGGATCCGGGCGAATGGATGATCTGGTTTCACCGGACAGAACTATTAGCCCGAACAGGTGTAGCGGGGGAAATTGATAAAATCATGGAACAGCGGGCTCATCTCAAAAGGATCCTGCAGGAAGGCCGTGGCTTATTTACGAGGCAGATGAGCCACAAAAACTTTTTTGACTGGAGTCCATATACGGGTTTAGCCCTGGAAAAGGACTGGAGGTCTCCGGTACGGAGGATTTCCGACCTCAGTTTCCGCAGCCTTTTAATCGACCATTTTTCCCGGGGAAATAATATGGGAGCAGGGGATTTTAATGGAGATTTTCAAACCAACTGGCGAGGTGTTTAATGGAAATAGAAATCAGGAAAGCAGAAAAAGCTGACGAAGAAGAGTTTGCCCGACTCTGCCTGGAACTGACTGCTTATAACCTGGAAAAAAGGCCTGACCCCCTGGGGCCGGAAGCAACCGAAGAAAGGATAAAAAAAAGAAAAAAAACTACCAGCACTTTGTTGTCCCGGGCTGGTACCAAGGAAAATTCTCTTGTTCTCCTGGCCCTTGCTGGAGGAAAACCTGTGGGGTATGCCACAGCCTTTATTTTCGAAGGTTCCCGGGGCTATGTTGATGAAATTTTTGTTTTGGAAAAATACAGGGCCCTTGAGATCGGTAAAAAGTTGCTGGACCGGGTTGAAGCTTGGTTTAAGTCTGGGGGAATAGAGCATATAATCTTAAATGTTTTTTTATGGAACCGGGGAGCTGCCGACTTTTACAGGAGGGAAGGGTTTAAGGAATATTATATCTGTTACAAAAAAGAGCTTGACTAAAAAAACAGGGGAGAAAATAAAATGAGAGGTTGTCCTTTTTGCAACCCCGAGCGAGATAGTGAACAGGAAATTGTCTTGAGCAATGCAAAATGTCTCTTTTTGCAAAAACCTCACCCGGTATTAATCGGTTCAGGGATAATTGTCCCCAGAAAACACCGGGAAACGGTATTTGACCTCACAGAAGAAGAATGGATAGCTACCTATAGGTTGCTAAAAAAAGCAAAAGAATACCTGGATAGAAAATATGCCCCCCGGGGTTACAATGTGGGCTGGAATGTGGGAGAAGTAGGAGGCCAGGAAATCTATCATGCCCACCTCCATGTGCTGCCCCGCTATGAAGATGAACCTCTTGCAGGGAAGGGAATAAGGTATTATCTTAAGCAGGAAGAAAACAGGAGATAATTTAGTTTCATTAAAGCTGGGAGCTGATCAGAATAAAAGTACAAAAAATTTCCGAAATCCAGAAAGAAAAGTTTTTTGCCCCTTCCCGAGAAGATAGGGATTTTAAAACAGCTGTCCAGGATTTGTGGGAAAGGGGAGTTTCTAAACCGGAATGGTGTTTTGCCCTGGAAAGGGAAGGCGAAATAACAGGGAGAATTGGCTTCCTGGCTGCCTCAGAAAAAACCGGGAAATTTAAAATGTTCGGTTTGATTTTGCCGGGAGAAAAGAAAAGACAAAAAGGAGCAGAACTTCTCCTGGAAGAAAGCCTGAGGGCAATAGAAAAAGCCGGGGCCAGTGAAGTGTTTTATCAGCTCCATTTTGAGCGAGACTCATTCCCGGAAAGGGAGGTCAGGATTCTAAGAAACGCCGGAATGGAGGAGGGGCCAACTAAGTTGAGCTTTTCCCTGCAGGCAGAGGATTACAGGCCCTCAGGAAAAAACAGGCTGCAGTTCAGGCCTGCAAGTGACGTTGGAGAAGCTTTTTTTATCGACTTAATTGTAGAAGTAACCCGGGAAACCCTTGATCGGGAGGATTTTACTTCAGTTGAAAAACTCGGTGAAAGAAGGGCCGCCGAAGAATATTTTAATATACTGCAAAAGATTGACCCTTCCCTGGAAAACTGGCTGGCTGGATTTGCAAAAGACCGGGTTGTGGGACTGGTTATTCCCCAGGAATTGAGACCTGGTTTAGGGGCAATCAATTATATCGGTGTGGCTCCCCGTTTTCGGGGCCGTGGGTATTCTGGAGAGCTTCTGGACAGGGGGATAAAAAACCTTCTTGATAGGAGTGTAAGTGAAGTAATTGCAGATATTGATGAAAAAAATCTGCCCATGGAAAATGTTCTCCAGAGTGCAGGGTTTGTGGAGAGGGGGAAAATAACATTGTTTTCCTGTTCGTTTAAAAATAGTCCTGCGAACTAATTTCATGGTAATTTTATGGAAAAATTATAAAATTTTTTACAGAGGATTAAATCACTAAATGTAGAAAAAGGAAGGAATGAGGTTATTTTTTAGTTTTATTCAGGGGAAAGGTTTTCTAAAAACAGCTTGAATTTGCTGGACAGGTTTGAGAGGAATTTACAACAAGAGGGTGGTCACAATAAAAAAGCTTCCAGTAATTTTAATAATGCTCGGTGTCCTCTTCTTTTCCCCGGCCTTTTTATTGTCAGCCCAGGAATATGAGGAGGAAGTAAGTGAATTAATTGACCTGAGGGGAATTGATTGGACTCGAGATGTGATTAACCTGGATGGAACATGGGAGTTTTTCTGGGAAGAACTCCTGACCCCGGAAGATTTTAATGGAGAGCAATTACCAAACCTCGGTTTAATTGAAGTTCCCGGGGCCTGGAATCGTTTAGAATTAAACGGGGAAACTCTCCCCCGCGCTGGTTACGGGACTTACCGTGGTTCTTTCCTTCTGGATGAAACAGGCCAATTGATGGGCTTAAAAGTCCCCAGAATATTAGATTCCTACCGGCTCTGGGTCAATGGGGTGGAGGTTGCCTCTGCAGGTGAGCTTGGAAGGTATAAAGAGCAAACGCTTCCCCAGTCCCTACCCCAGACTGCTTTTTTTCAGCCCGAAGGAGATACCCTGGAGTTGATTGTCCAGGTTGCCAGCTTTGAAAACGGCCGGGCAGGAATAGTGGAAAGTTTAAAACTGGGCCGAGCGGAGAGTATTATCTCCCTGGAAAACAATAAGCTGGCGTACGACTTTTTCCTGCTGGGGGGGCTTTTAGTTTTTGGGTTTTACCACCTTTTTCTTTTCTTATTTCGGAAAAACCGATTTTCCCTGCTTTATTTCGGTATTTTTTGTCTCTTATTGGGGCTAAGAGCTTTTTTTGCTGGCGAGGGAATATTTTTCCGGTTCGCCCCGGATTTTTCCTGGGCCTGGGCCCAGAAAATAGAGAGCCTTACTTATTTCCTGGGAATTGGGGCTGTGGCCCTGTTTTATAAAAAAATATTTCCCCGTTACCTGCCCCGGATCTGGATTATTCTAAGCTTATCTTTTACCGCCGTTTTTTCCCTCATTGTTCTTTTTGTTCCCCCGGGATATTTAATTTATTTCCGGCCTTTTTTCCACATTGTATACCTGCTGCTGGGAGTTCTTGTCCTGCGGGCTCTTTCCCTGGGAACCTGGAAAAAACAGCCTGGAGCTGCCCTGATATTAACCGGGGCTATTGTTTTGGTTTTTACCGGAATTCACGATTTTCTTTACCTGGGTCTTTTGAATAATTCTCAGCCCCTTTTTTCCAACCCGGTTTTGCAGGATAATCTCTTTAATGCCGGCCTTTTATTATTTATTTTCACCTCTTCTCTTGGCCTGGGGAGCATTGGGGTTGAAAACTTAAGCGAGCAGGAGAAAATTGTTGAAAAGCTTCAGGAAACAAACGAAGATCTTGAATTCCAGGTAATTGGCCGGATAAAAGAAATTGAACAATCAAATGATAAAATTGAACAGCAGGAGGGGGAAATCGCCCAGGCCCATAAGGCACTGGAAAAAGTATCCCTCCGGGATCCGCTAACCGAAGCATGGAACCGCAGGTATTTGAACGAAATGCTGGTGAAAGAGTGGGAAAAAGGTTTAAAGAATAAAATTCATCTTTCGATTCTTTTTCTAGATATTGACGATTTCCAGGTGTTTAACCAGAAATACGGGCACCGGGTTGGTGATGACCTGTTAATCAAGATTTCCCGGATTTTAACCGGTTTTTCCCGCCGCCCCGGGGAAATTGTGTCCCGCTACGGGGGGGGGGAATTCGTCTTTTTATTACCTCAAACTACCCAGGATCGGGCCATGGAAATCGGAGAGCGTATCCGGAGGAAAGTTGAAGGCCTTTATTTATTCCAGGAAAGTTCGAGAGGTTATAAACCGGTAACAGTTAGCATTGGGATTGCGACGGCTATTCCAGATGAGAGTTCCATTCCCGAATCTCTCATCGCCCAGGCGGAAAACGCCATGTTCCGGGCAAAAAAAGAAGGGAAAAATCAGATCGCAACAGACTTTTTCTTTGGGGAATAAACAAAACCCCGGAAATTTTCCGGGGTTTTTTCTAGAAGAAGCGGCTTTTATTTAAAAAAGAAAGATTAAAGCAAACTTTTTGATTTCTGGAAAATTGATCAGCTAAAAGGAGAAGCTCATGAAAAAATTGGATGAATTTCTTGAAGCAGGAGACGGAGTAAAACTGGCTACAAGTGTGTTTTTGCCCGGGGAGGGAAAATACCCGGTGTTACTGGCCATGACTCCTTATGGCAGATTGCAGTTGACCCAGGTTGCAAAAGCCATGACTGACCGGGGTTTTGCTGTGGTAATCCAGGATGTCCGGGGTAGATATGATTCTACCGGTTCTTTTGCCCCCGTTAAACAGGAAAGGGAAGACGGACCGATAACAGTGGACTGGATTGAGAAACATCCCTGGTATGATCCGGAAAAGGGAATTGGAATTATTGGAATATCCTACCTGAGCCTGGTGGGTTTTCTTGCTGCTGCGCAAAGAAAGTCCATAAAAACCATGTTCAATGCCGGGGGGCTTGCCGATAGTTTTGATCTTACTCACCAGGGGGGTGCCCTTGTGCTGCACCACGCTTTACCCTGGAGCATTATAATAGGGCATGGGAAAAGCCAACCGGATCTGGGGACTGCAGACTGGGAAGAGGTTTTTAAAAGACAACCCCTGGAGAAGGCGGATAAAGAAGCGGGATATCCCAGCAGGGTATGGCAGGAATTCTGCAGCCATAAAATCCGGGATGATTTTTGGGAAGAACTCACCGCCTGGCAGGAACTCAGAAATTTCGATATTCCCATGCTCCATTATACTGGTTGGTACGATATCTGCCTGGGCCCCACCCTGGATATTTTCAGGTATTTCCAGGAAAAATCCGAGTTTGAACAGCAGTTATTCATTGGACCCTGGAGTCATTCCGGAACACTGCAGAGTCCACCCGGTCTGGCTGGAATTGACTTTGGGCCGGAGGGGAAAAGCGATTTATTCCAAAGGGGACTGGACTGGTTCGCTCACTTCCTGAAAGGAGAGCAATGGCCAAAAGTAAAAAAGCCCGTAAACCTTTTTATCACAGGCGAAAACCAGTGGCATGCTTTCAACAAGTGGCCCCCTGAAAAAGCAAAAGAGAGAAAATTATATCTGGGTGAGGGGGGAGTGGGTTACAATAAAGAAACTACCGATGGGGAACAAAGTTTTATTTTCGATTCCGCGCATCCCCCCCCAACAATTGGGGGAGCGGTGTGGGAGTTTCCTGCAGCGGGGCTTGAACCCGGCCCGCTGGATCAATCGCCTGTTTCCAGTAGGGAAGATGTAATAAAATTTTCCACACCGATATTAGAAAAAGATCTTACCCTGGCCGGGCCGGCAGAGTGCAGGCTTTTTGGTTCAGTTGACGGAGAAAGCTGTGACTGGGTGGTCCGGATAGTCGACATTGCCCCGGATGGTAAAAGGCGGTGGGTTGCTGATGGAATTCTCCGGTCCCACTTCCGGGAAGGGCCCCGCAAGGTGGTCTCAATGATCCCCGGGAGAGTAGAAAGTTTAAAAGTTGACCTCTGGGCAATCGGCCATACCTTTAAAAAGGGGCATTGCCTGGGATTGGAGATAAGTGGAAGTTCTTTCCCCAAGTGGGATTTAAATTTAACAGGAGTAAGTAATAATGGAAAAAGGACACAAACCGTTTTCTGGGGAAAAGATTTTCCCTCCTGTCTTAAGATTTATATACTTTAATATTGGGATAAAATTCATTTTAAGCTTTTGAACTAACTGTTAAACCCGCAGGCCAAACCTGCGGTTTTTCTTTTGTTAGGACTGGAAATATTAAAATATAGCCAGTTGAGAGTTACTATCTAATCCGGAAATTATTTGATAAAACCGAGGAATTTTTCTGAGCTAAAATCTAAGTAACGTTGGGAATAAAAGGCAAAAACAACTGGAACGAAACTTTAATTGGTCCTTAAAACTGTAATTAAAGCGAAATAATTAAAGTGTGAGTTTAAATTTTTTTCACTTA
>PWGV01000087.1 GCA_003554585.1 Halobacteroidaceae bacterium
CTTTTTTAAAAAAAAGAGCCTGTTTAAAGGCTCCCATGATCTTTTATTAGGTATTTTTTTTGTTAAAACCCATTATATTCTCTATTGACTATCTCCCGCTTACGTGAGCTGCTAAAAATCCAGGATCTTCCTGAGCCAGACCGGATACAAGTCCTCCGAAAATCCCACCATCAGGCTCATGCGCTGCGGGCATTCCACCAGGAGCTGCCAAAACAGTTACTGCAAAGGAAAGAACCATTACCACTAAAACCAGCAAAATCATTAGCTTTTTCATCTTTCAACCTCCTTCCCCATCAAATAAAGATTTTTTCTTTATTACCAACCTGCCCCTGGAAAAACAGGGAAGGGAAAGTAACCCAATTAAAGTTTTTTGATTCGTGTTTGCTGTTTATAGGTTTTTTTATTCCCCTTTTAAAGGGAATTTCAATTCGTTAAGTTTTAATTAATTATACCATTAACAGGAATTTTTATCAGTTATGTTAAGGTTATAAGCCTTAACAAATCCCAATTTTTCCCTGTTATTCCTGCTTAAAATAACTACAAAACAAAGACCGGCCCAGGGCCGGTCTTTGTTTTTGGTTTATTTCCAGTCAAGCGAAAAATCAAACTGGAAATTCACCACTTAAATATTTTTCATTTTAAATTAAATCAGATCCATTGATCCCTTAGGTTTTTATTCCTCCTTGTGTATAAAAATTTATCATACAACTCTAATTGCAAATTCCGGGCAGTGGGGAGCACAGTAGCCGCAGAGAATGCACTTGTCACGGTCCACCTCGCATTTTTCACCTGCCAAATCCAGGGCCTCACTGGGGCAGTGTTCTATACAGGTCCCGCATCCAGTACAGAAATTCAATATTTTTAACATCTTCTCGGGACCTGCGGTCCTCTCCAGCATTTCCTGGTCGATCTCTCCCTTTAAGAGTCCAATATTTACCTCAATTTCTTCTGCACTGGCCATTCCAATTGCAAGCACCTCTATTCCCGGGACAGAAAGCGCATAATCTACCGCTTCTTTCCTCTCCTGCATGAGGTTACCTCCTCCGAATACCTTCATGGCATATAGAGGTTTACCGGCCTTATTAACCTTCACAATTGCTTTTTCCATCTCCACCCGGTTTCCCTGCAGTATCCCCATCCCGGCCAGGTTAATAATGGGAAAGACAATATCAATGTCCTCTCTTTCCGCTGAGGCGTTCACTACGGGAACGGCGTGAGTGGCTATCCCCACCCTGCCGATAATCCCCTTTTCCTTGTAATCATGCAAGCACTCCAGGGCGCCTTTTCTCTCCCGGAAAACATCTGGAGTTGCCCGGGGAGCATGCAGGTGAAATACATCGATATGGTCAACCTCCATTTTTTCCAGGGCTTCTTTTATCGCTTCTTCTTTTTCCGCATATCCTTTAGCGTGAGATTTTGTTGCAAGGTAAATTTTATCTGTCCTATCTTTTATCGCAAGTCGGATATGTTCATAGGTCCGGTAGGATTGTGCGGTATCAATAAAGTTAACCCCTTTATCCAGGGCGGTCTTGATTACCTCTGCTCCTTTTTCCGGGGGAATATCTCTCTGTAACGGTCCCATTACCAGGCTGCCAAAACAGAGCTGACTCACCTTGAGGTCAGGACCCCAATCAATAATTTTCACCGCTAACACCTTCCTTGTTTGGTTTTGATAATTTTCACGAGCTCAATCTGAGTTTTCCGGATCCATTTTTAGAAGGTACTCGTTTTTTTTCAGGCAGAAAAAATTCTCCTTGATCAGCCGGGCCCGGGGAAAGATACCGTCTCCGTATTCGTACTGGTACTGGGTTACAAAGATAAAACTTTTTCCCTGGCTGTCCCTGCCCAGTTCAACCAGGGCTGCCCGGCCCAGATCCGCATGGGAAAAGAGATAAACCCTCTCCTGCCATTCATCCGAACCTGAACTTTCCTCTCTTAATTGCCAGCCTTCCTCCGGGAATATCCATTCCGGATCAGAAGCTATTTCCCCGGAATCCTGCGCTTTTCCAGGGTCAACCCAGGAGAATCTTACATAGGCATTCTCGTTTATCTCTCCATTCCACGAATAATAAAACCAGACTTCCCCCGGGTTGATAACGGTTTCCATGTGGGCGGGATAGTAGGTTTTAATCCCAATTTCTTTATCGGTAAATAACCTTGCTTCAATTTCTTCCTCCATACCTTCAATTTCAATGGATAAGGTTTTTTCTTCAGGCCATTCCTGTGAATTTTCTCCTGTTTGTGCATGATTACAGCCCTGCAGGCTGATGAGCAGGACAGTGAAAATTAAGATAAAAATTTTAAACTTGGTGCTCACTTTCAGGTAACCTCCTCCAGAAAACTGAAATTAAACTTTCAAAACTAACTTTTTCTGCGAACCAGTTATTACTCCAGGCCAAATCTTTTAAGAATTTCAGCGGTATGCTCCCCTAGTTCCGGAGCCGCGCTCCTTTGATTGCTATCGGGTAGGGAGGAAATTTTGATTGGATTTCCCGCGGCTTTTACTGGCCCCAGGTCAGGATCCATTATATCAACAAGCATATTGCGGGCTTCCAGCTGCAAATCAGAGAAAAGTTTGTCAACAGAATCGATGGAACCATTAGGGATCCCGTTTTCTTCCAGGAGAGTCCTTAATTTCGCCGCTGGATACCTGCCTATTAATTCATCAAGGATTGGTTTTAACTCCCTGTAATTATCAGTCCGCAGGGCATTGGTCCTAAATCGAGGATCTTCTATTAAATCTTCCCGACCCATGGTCCGGCAAAAACGGCACCACAATTTATCATTACCTATTGCGATAATAACCCAGTCATCTTTTGCCCTGAATGCTTCAAAGGGGGTTATCGATGGGTGCCTTGTCCCTAGAGGCCCCGGCGGCTTTCCATCAACAAAATACCGGGCTATAGCGTTTTCCAGGATCGCCACCATGGAATCAAACATTGCTACATCAACCCGCTGTCCCTTTCCGGTTCTTTCCCGGGCGAAAAGGGCTGTGCTGATCCCCAGGGCAGTAAAAAGGGCGGCGTTGATATCCCCGATGGACATGCCCACTCGAACGGGCGGCCCGTCCGGCTCACCCGTTATACTCATGATTCCGCTTCTCCCCTGCACAATCATGTCGTAGGCTGCTTTCCCGGATTCGGGCCCGGAATAACCGTATCCCGATGAACTGGCATAAACCAGGCCGGGATTTATTTCCCGCAGGTTTTCGTAGCCAAACCCAAGTCTATCCATGGTTCGGGGTTTGAAATTTTCCACCAGGACATCAACCCCGGGCAGCATTCCCAGGAGCCTTTTCCGGTCTTTTTCTTTTTTTAAATCCAGGACGATACTTTTTTTCCCCCGGTTCAGGCTGATAAAATAGACGCTTTTCCCCTTGAGAAATGGCCCATAATGGCGGGCATCATCCCCTATTTCAGGCCTTTCCACCTTAATTATCTCTGCCCCCAGGTCAGCCAGGAGCATTGTACAAAAGGGTCCGGCAAGAACCCTGGTCAGGTCAAGAACTACAATATCTTCCAGCGGTTTTTTGTCCAATAGAAGCCCTCCCTGCAGCTTGATTTACGAATAGTAAAGCCACCAAGTTCATTATATAATTTCCCATCTTAAGTTCGGTCAAACTGGATCATTTCAACCCGGCCCAGCCGTTCATCGAAAAAAAGCATCCGATTACGCAAAAGGTCTCCCTCTCCCAGGATTATTTTTACTACCTCCTGGGCCTGCCAGGCAGCAACCATTGCCGGTGTAGCCGAA
>PWGV01000036.1 GCA_003554585.1 Halobacteroidaceae bacterium
ATGGCTTTCTACAAATCGGTTTCGATAATGTAATTGTTTCGATAATCGTCTTTATAGAAACGTTTCTATAAAGACGATTATCGAAACAATTACATTATCGAAACCGATTTGTAGAAAGCCATATAAACTATGATTACAGCTCCTTCTACCGGTATATGGGGGTATGGAAAAAAAGATGTTCGTTCGACGAGTCAAAGGATACGGAAAAGAATATATGCATGTGGTTGAAAGCATTTGGAATGGAGGAATGCCAATAGCTCGTATATTATGGCCTTTAGGTCGATACGAAGAAAAAACATTCTTGCGGGTGAAAATGGCTATCTCTGACTGGCGGCGGTTAAAAAACCTTAATCAGATACAAAAAGAAAATGCAGATTCCTCTGGCCCTTTGCAAGGGAAAAGTTATTTTATGCAGTATAAAGTTAAAAAGAGAAAATATTAGTATGTTTTCTGAACCAGCAAATGTGGTGATGTGGACAACCTGTTTCTGGTTGTCCAAGCGGGTGGAGTTTATCTCCACAAGCGGCATCTCCACATTTGGGAAACCATTGCCGGAGGGGAGAAAAAATGGGACGTGTAAGAGAGTACCGTCAACGTCTGAAATATCAACTTTTCTCCGTTGGGGAAAAATCATTAATAAATCAAATTAAAGTTGAATTACAAGGAAATTTTGGATTATCCCAAACGGAAGCAGAGCTATTGGCTCAGCTAATTGAAACTAATTTATTTCATGAGAAACATATTCGAACAGCAAACCAGATTTTGCTTAAAGGAACTCCAGGTAGATTGACTTTTTCTCGTAGTAAAAGGACCAAAAGTCAAGAAATAATAATTACCCCCTTTGATTTTAAAGATTTAGAAGTAGAATGGGAATTTGGCCTGAAAAAAATGCAAGAAAATCGTCTGTTGAGGATTATTGAAGAGGCTTATGAGCAAAATTCCCTTTTATCCAAAAAAGATCTCTGTATACTGCTAAATATCACTACAAATTCAATCAGCCAGCGGCTGAGGAAACTGAGGGCTATGGGTTTTCGGGCAGAAACAAGCGGCGTGGAAAAAAGCCAAAGAACAAATAATAGCCAATTTCGATCCACCTGGTTACTACAAAAATATTTCGAAGGTAGTGATATTTACCAGTCCAGAGAAACTGCAGCTGTTTCAAAAACTCATTTTCGCGAAATCATTCATCGTTTTAAAATTGTTTTGCGAGAAGCTCATTCTGGAGCCTTTGAAGGAAAAAGTTTAGAAGAAAAAGAGTGGGTAAATCTTTCTCAAAAAATTCCCGAGAAAAAACTTTTGGATTTTTCGGTAACTGAGCTTCTTCCTAAGGAAGATTTTGCCCAATCCCGCTTCCAACAACAATTAAAAAGTGACTTTGGTTATTCCCCGGTCGTCATCCGGGCCATTGAAGATTTCAAGTTAGAGCTAAAAAATCAAATTATTAATGACCGGGAGCCAACCCAGGTTATTTACTGGGCAGTGGCTTCTGAAGAACCTGCAGGCAAACCTCTTTCTGCTTGTCGCCTGGTCGCTGTGCCAGTTACCTTGCTCTCAGAAGAAGAAATATCTTTGAAAGGAGAAATTAAGCGTTTAAAGGAAATAAAACTTGCAAAAATTATCAGATACAGCAATGAAGCGAAAATTGCTGGGGGTTTTCTAAATCAAAGCGATCTTTCCTTTATCTTGGGAATTCATTCCGATGCGGTTAGGCGATTGATTAAAGAAAATAACAACATGCCAATTCCACTTAGGGGTTCCGAATGCGATATTGGCAGGGGCTTATCACATAGGGTGAAAATTTTGGAACTGTATTTGCAAATGTATACAGAAACAGAAATAGTAGATAGAACCGGTCATAGCTATGCTTCTGTGGAAAATTACATCAAGGAATTTGCAACTGTTTTTGCCCTCAAAGAAAAGGGGCTTCCTGCAGGGATGATTAGAAAGGTCACTGGTCGTTCCTTGAATTTAATAAAAATTTACCTCGATTTAATTCAAAAGTACTCCGCCCCCGATTTTTCCCTTAGGTTTATGCAACTTCGAAGGGTTTTCCTTAAAGAAGAAAGGAAAACTCAAAAAAGGGGGGCTCAATTGAGGTGATAAAAAGGGAGAAATACAGACCTCTGACTTTGCGGACCCTTGAGAATTTCCAGGTTCAACACCTGGCCCGCAAATTTGATTTTAGTAAAGAATCCCGCATTGCAAAACTAGTTGTAGATTATATCAATCAAAAAATGCTGGAAGAAGAAAAGAAGGTAGGAATTGAAAGGGTTTATCCCTTTGAACTTTATGTAAAATACCAACACCAACACATCCGGATACCTCTTTTTGACTTATCCTATCTTGAACCCATTTATGAAGGCGGATCCTTTGCAGATTCAAAAGAATTAGTGATAAAAAAGGGACTGGAAAAACTCCAAACTATTAACCCCAAAGCAAAGAAAAAAGATCTTTTGAAAATTATTAACCCCTGGGCATTACAGCGATTTAAAGGACCTACCCGTTACATCGATGAGTTACAAGTAAAGCCTGCACCTTTTGAGTATGAAAATAATTCTTTCTGGCAGAATGAAATCAATAAGGTGAAACCGTTATTGCCCGCTCAGCGCTTTGAAACCCCCGATTTGTCTGCCCCGCAGAAAACCTTAAAAAATATGGTGGAAACCGTATCTAAAGAAACCGGTTTGGGGAAAATGGTAGCACAACAATTAGTTGAAGAAATTATTTTTCTCCGCAACCTATGTTGTCCGCGTATTCAAAGCTTGAAAAGTGGAGAAATGCCACTATTATTAACCCATGTTAAAGCCCTTCCTTCCGAAGAAATGGCTACTCAATTCCGGAGACATGCTCCAGCGATTATTACCGTTTGGGCTCCCGGGGAAATAAAAAAGCGTTTCAGAACTGTCGCCAGTTGCCTTGAATTACTTACAAAAAGAATTATCAGGGTTTGTTTTGAAGCATACCGGCAAAATGCTTTGTTAGGTGGCCAGGAATTGCAATGGATTTTTCAGATTAGTTCCTCCCGCATTTCGGAAATTATTAGAAGTTTTCAGAGAAAAAACCATATTATCGTACCAACCCCAGGGACAATTCTGGATGCCGGTCAGAGCATGACCCATAAAGATATTATTGTCCGACTTCATCTGGAAGGCTATTCCGTTAGTGAAATCGGGAGAATTACTCACCATTCTCAACGTTCTGCAGATAATTATATTGGTACTTTTGAAGCGGTTATGATCCTTAAACTTTTTAATGTTCCGCCCCATTTAATGGCCAGAACACTACAAAAAGGGCAGAGGTTGTTAAGTGAGTATCTCAATTTGATTGATAAATTCTATGAAGATGAAAGAACAATTAGAAATCACTTAATTGCAAAGGGGGTGAAATTCCATACCCCCATATAGCAACAATCTCGGGTTCGACAGTGATAGTCACAAAAAAAGACCAAAAAACCCCATCATTAGTTAACTAGTGCCTAATTAAGCAAAATTCATTTTGTATCTATGGAATTTTCAGCTCTTTTTAAAATCAGGAAGTTTTAAAAACCGCTTCGGAGCGTCAATCTCAAGGCTTTTGAATAAATTTTGTTGCCCAAGTTTTACCGGATTTAATTGAAAAACTTTTCCTTTTGAGCTACTAAAAATTCCAACTTTCAAAGGAGATAAAATCTTCTTGATTTCAAACCAGGTCTTTCCACTCTGGGTCTCTGCTATC
>PWGV01000120.1 GCA_003554585.1 Halobacteroidaceae bacterium
ACCGGTTCAAATCCGGTCATCGGCTCCACTTTTTGTGGGGATGTAGCTCAGTTGGGAGAGCGCGTGAATGGCATTCACGAGGTCAGGGGTTCGATTCCCCTCATCTCCACCATGAATTTAAGCCCTTGAGAACTAAGTTCTCAGGGTTTTTTGTTTTTTTAGAATGGCTTCATTGTAAAATGAAATGCAACAGGCAAAAAAAGTAGAACCATAGCGAGAAACCGTGTATGATATTAGTAACGACACAAATACATACGGAGGTTTCGCTATTGTTCTTACAAATAAGAATACCACATCCGCACGTACTTTTAAACACCTTTCAGAATGGGAGCGAGGCAAAATTTTTGCCTGGTTAGAAGCTGGTGTATCCCAGGCAGAAATGGCCAGAAGGCTGGGTAGCACAAAAGTACTATCAGTCGAGAAATCAAAAGGGGCACTACTTCTCAATTCAAATCCAAAAGAACCACTTATAAGGTGTACTTCCCAGAAACCGGGCAAGCTGTTTACTTGGGAAACCGTTCTCAGTGCCGGAAAAAGTTTAAGGCACTTCCAGCAGAAGAGTTCATGAGTTTTGCAGAGAAAAGTACCCTTGCAGACAAATGGTCTCCTGACGCAGTGGTGGGTTTTGCCAAAAGACACAACCTGTTTTCCCCGGAAGAAATGGTTTGCACAAAAACGCTATACAATTAAATAGACATGGGTTTATTAAAGGTTAAGAATATAGATTTGCGGCTAAAGGTATCTCGAAGACCAAATAGAGCTTATCATAAGGAGCAGAAAAAATTTACGGTAAAAGCATCAAAGAACGCCCCGAAGAGGTAGAAAAAAGAAGTGTTTGGCCATTGGGAAATCGATACTGTCCTTGGTAAAAAGTCCAATGATAAAGCTCTTTTAACCATAGTTGAAAGGAAAACGCGGAGAAAAATTATTCTACCACTCCTGGAAAAAAGCGCAAAAGAAGTAGTAAGAGCGATCGGGATTTTAAAAGATAGGTTTGGTGCATTGTTCAGGAAAGTTTTTAAAACAATTACCGCAGACAACGGGACCGAGTTTGCAAGTTTAGCAGGGGATGATCTTGAGGTATGTTTTGCTCACCCCTATTCAGCCCGGGAAAGAGGAACAAATGAGCGCCACAATGGCATGATAAGGTTTTTTATCCCTAAGGGGAAACCGATTAAGGAGCTTTCCGAAACCCAGATCAAAAGAGCTGAAGAATGGTGTAATAATTTGCCCAGAAGGATCTGGGGTTATAGGACTCCAGAAGAAGCATTTATCGGGGAAGTATTAGAGCTGCTAAGAGGAGAAAAAGAAAAACAGGCTTCTCTAATGGCTCACTTGTAAATATCATCAGGCTTCTCCGAACCGTTGTATTCGTTATTGCAATCTAAGTGCCATTTAATTTTAAAGCATTTGTGCTTCAGAATAGGTTATGACTAAAAAGTAGAGAAGGTAAAATAGAAGGAGAAAGGGAAATAAAAGGGGAAGGAGAATTTTTTTTAACAAGGGAAAACTGCGGGCTTCCTTTTAAAAACTTGGTTTATTTTTGAGAAGGTGGTGCAAAAAATGAAAGTTACCATGATGCTAGCCGATTCCGCCCAGGCAGTTGGCGGGAAACTTTATATCCTAGGGGGAGGCTGGTCAATAATCGGGCCCAAACCCCGGCCAATGGCAATTGTCATGAAAATTGAGGTGCCCTGGGACCAGGCCAATATTGAGCAACGCTTCAGGCTAAGACTTATTGACCAGGACGCCCGGCCGGTAACGGTCCCCACTGAAAAAGGAGAGAGGCCCCTAGAAATAGCGGGAACTTTTACCACCGGCCGAGCAGCTAATCTTCCCTATGGAAAGCCAGTTGGAGTTCCCCTGGCCATAAATCACCCTCCAATTAAACTTGAACCCGGGGGGAGTTATGTCTGGGAATTATATATTAACGATGATACCAGGGAAGATTGGAAACTTGATTTCTCGGTAAGCACCTCCGGCAAAAGGTAAGTATTTATTGGGAGTAAGACCCTGTTTTGTCTTAAAAAAGCGGAGGTAGTTAGTTACTATGAAGGGAATAATGGACCGCCTTGTTGCAGAAAATCGAAAATGGGTAAAATATGGGCATGTAGCGACCTATATTCCTGAGCTATCCAAGCAGGATCCAAATCTGCTGGGAATAAGTATTTGCAATATAAACGGAGAAAAGTGGAATGCAGGGGACTGGGAGGCAACCTTTACCCTGCAGAGTATTGCAAAGGTACCTTCCTTTATCTGTTCCCTCCAGGATAATACCCTGGAGGTTTTGACCAAGAAAATAAGTGTTGCTCCAACAGCAGATGGGTTCAATTCTATCGAAAACCTGGAAACAAAAAATGAGCAAAAACCCTTAAATCCCATGATAAACTCCGGGGCGATTGCGGCAATCTCCATGGTCAGGGGAAAAACCCTGGAAGATAAGTTTCAGCGAATTTTCCAGATGGTTAAAAAGATGGCCGGCAATGAAAGTCTAAGGGTGAACGAAGTAGTCTATAACTCGGAAAAAGAAACAGGTGATAGAAACCGGTCTTTAGCCTACTACATGAAAAGCACCGGGATCATTGATGTTGATGTAGAAAAGCTACTCGATATCTATTTCCGGCTGTGCTCTATAGAAGTAACCTGCCCGGATGTTGCCTCTATGGCTGCAGTTTTAGCCGGTGACGGGAGATCATCAGTTGATAATAATGTTTTCTTTGATGTCCATACTGCAAAAATAGCCAAGGCCGTTATGGCTACCTGTGGAATGTATGACGGGTCGGGAGAATTCGCAGGGGAAGTTGGCCTACCCGGGAAAAGCGGGGTTGGAGGAGGAATAATGGCGGTGGTTCCAAAAAGAATGGGTATCGGTGTTATGGGACCCGCCCTTGATATTAAAGGGAATAGCCTGGCAGGTTGGAAGCTCCTGCAGAATTTATCCCAAGAATTGGAGCTGAGCATTTTCTAGGGGTAAAAAGGTCCTAAGAAAAATAAAAAGAGTTAGTAGTCTCCTGCAGAGAAGGGTTTTTGGAGTTAGGAGGAAAAGAATTGAAAGAGAAAATAGATGTTAAAAAAGCAGTTGAAATAGCAATTGAATTTGCCGAGCATATTTATGGGGGAGATGCGGAAAAATCTCCCCTGCAGGCTAAAAGAGTGGAGGAGTTTGATTTCCTTGAGGCAGAAAATAGGTGGTTGATAACCCTGGGATGGAATGATACCGCTTTTAAAGAAATACCCAGTGCAGAAATGGCAGGTGCAAAGAGCAAGATCCCCCGAACTTTTAAAATATTTCACATAGACGCTGAAACAGGCCAAGTTATCAAGATGGAATCAAAAGAACATTGACCACCTGTAAGGGAAGGCTGAAATTCTCCAGTTCTACTTTTTCCCCCCAGATATTTCTTAAAATTACCCTTATGGGTGATTTTTTTTCTTTAAATTTGTGTTAATTTAACTTTAACTCCTGGCTAGAAATAAGGAAAATCCAGGGCCAAGAAGGTGCTGAAAATAAAATAAACCTGGAAAAACGGGGGATTTTTCTCTTTTGTACTGCCCGAGAAAAGGTTTTTGGTGGAAATTATCGAACTTAATTGTTATAAATTGAAAAAAATCAAAAAATAAAGAATTTTCGCCCAAAAAAACTTAATTAGTTTGGGATGATTAATAAACTGGGAGAAGTATTTCCTGGGCATAAAATTTTCTTTCGACGGAGGTCTGAGCCAATGGTCAATTTCTTTTTGATTGTTGATTCTAACGGTACAATTCAAAAAGTAAAATTTAGGAGTCCTTCCAGAAATATTTATGAAGGACAATCTCTTTTGGAGATTCTGGATGATTATACAGCTGTTAAGGTTTTGAGCAGCCTCCAGCGAGGGCCGGTCCGTGATAATTATGACTGTTTTCCCCTGTATTTAAAAGCTGAATCATCTAAGATGGCCCGGGGCTCTCTTTACCTGATTAAGATGGAAGATTACACCATTGCCATGGGCCTTTCGGGCAGGGCCAATCGCGACCCGGTTATAAAAGAATTAATCAAAGCCTATAATGAAGATACCAAGAAAAGGATTAAAAAAGCCAATTTCATCCTGAAAAATCTAAACAGGGATCTACAGAGCAAGCTGGCGCGGGATTCGCTTACCGGCCTGATTGGAAGGCATCAGTTCATGGTCGGTATCAGGTCAATGGTTGATAGTGACCCGGATAAATACGGAATATTCGTCTATATTGATATTGATGATTTCAAAGAAGTAAACGATACTTATGGCCATATTGGTGGGGACCAGTTTTTAATTGAATTTGCCAAAAGACTCAAATCGATGCCCCTGCAGAATGGCATGATAATAAGGATTGCCGGGGATGAATTTGGAATTTTCCTTTACGGACTGAAATCAGTAGATGAGAGCGACCTGAATAGAATTTGGGAAATGCTCGAGGAGTACCTGCTTAAAAATCCGGTTATTTTTAACCAGATCGCCATACCCGTTTCAGTAAGTGTCGGCATGACCCTGTACGGAGTGGATACTGATGATGTTAAGAAAATGATTGATTACGCTGATTTTGCAATGTATCAGGCCAAACGAAAGGGCAAAAATCAGTTCCAGCGCTTTGACAAAGAAGAATACAAGATCCAGAGGGTAATGAAATTACAGAGCAAGGCAGTCCGGCAGGTTCTGGAAGAGAGGGATCTTTATCACGTATATCAGCCGATTGTTTCTTCAGTTAACGGTAAGATAACTGCCTATTCTGCCCTGATGAGGACCAATAATAACTTTTTCCGGGATACCGTTGACCTTATTGAACATGCCTTCCGGGAAAACCTATACCTGGAACTGGACCTTTTAAGTTTTAACAAGCTTGTTCAGGAAAAGGAAGTGTCTGAAAAAATTGAGGACAAGCTCCTGTTCGTCGCCCATGGCCCCTATTCCCTGTACCGTAATAGCGAAATTCAGCATACGCGGGAAAATATTTTCCGGGATAGGCTTGTTTTAGAAATAGTTGAAGGTCAGATGGCAAAATCCGAGGATATTGAGGAGATAATCAGAAACGCTGATGAATTTGGTTATCACGTGGCCATCAGTGGTTTTGGAACGGGAGTCCTCGATGACCTGGGAATGCTTACTAGTGGGCCGGCTTTTGTAAAACTCGGAAGGAAAATTTCCGAAAACCTGGACAAAGACGAAAGGAAACAAAACAAGGTAAAAAAGATTGTGGAATACGCCCATATCCAGGGAACGAAAGTGGTAATCGAGGGTATCGAAACCCGGGAAGAGATGGAAATGGCCATTGAGCTCGATGTTGATTATTTACAGGGATATTATCTTGGTGTTCCAGCCAAAGAACTTCCAGAAGAAAAAATAGATGTAAAAGCAGAAATAATCCAGAACCGCAACGAAATTCTTGCAAGACCGGAAAAAAAGAGGATTGAGGGAAAAAAATAAAGCAAAAAAATTTTATCCCCTGTGGAATTTCTAACCGGAAAAAGAAGGAAATATTAGCAAATGTTTGCCTTGTTAAAGGAGAAAAGGGAGTAGAAATAGAAAAAATATGGAAATAATTGTTTGAAGACCAAAAACAGGTGGTCCAGCCTGCATCGTTCTGTCTATTATCAAATAATTATTTCCTGTGTTTTTCCTGCTTTAAAGGAGGTGGGGAAGTGAGGGGCACAAAAAAACAGAACAAAAAAATACCCGGGAAGTTTTTTGCAGAATGGCAAGAAGCTGTGCAAAATATTGCTGATTTTTTAAATGTTTCCCTTGTATTAATCATGGGTGAAAATAGAACTTCGGGTAAAATAGTTGCAAGTAATATCCCCGCCCAAGATATAAAAAGGATTTCTAATCTTGAAAATAGCCCCATCCAGTTGGGTCAAAAAATAATGGAAAAAGGGGAACGGGTAAAAATATCTTTTTCTTCCCAACCCGTTAAATTGGAAACTGAAAAAGGGCGCGAAATGGTTTTTAAATCTGCCCTGGGTTTTCCCGTCCACTGGCCGGATGGTGAAATTTTTGGAGCTTTGAGCGTTTTTTCTTCCGGAGAAAATGGACTGGGTGAGAAAACCGAAAGAGGATTGGCTCAATTTAAGGATTTCTTTGAGAAAAATCTTGAAATGATTTGTCTGGACAATAAATAAAAAGAACAAACCAGACAAAGAAAAGAACTCAAAAAAAGCTTAAAAAAAAGGCAGAAGGATTATCGGGAAACGGTCAACTCTATAAGCGATGGTGTTTTAGAGTATGATGCAAGAGGGGATATATTATTCGCCAACCAGGCGGCAGGACATGTCCTGGAAGAAAAAATAGAAGACTTAATTGGGGGCAATGTTGAACAATTTTTTAATTACTCTTTCTCACAGGAGAAAGATGGTTTTCTGAAAGAAAATTCTGCCCCGGGTAAAATAGAAATTGAATATAAAATAAAAACTAAAACGGGGCAAGAAAGAATTCTCCAGGTAACCCAGGCCTTTGAGGAAAGAGGTTATTCAAAAAGTGGCTTCCTTTTCTTCCGGGATATTACAGAGAGCAAAAACCAGGGAAGAAGGATGAAATTTTTGAGCTTCCATGATACCCTTACCAACCTGTATAACCGGGCTTTTTTGGAAGAGGAGTATAAAAGACTGGATGTAAAAAGGCAGATGCCTACTTGTCTTATAATCGCTGATTTAAACGGGCTTAAATTGATTAATGACTCTTTTGGATTTCGCAAGGGTGACCTGGCTTTGAAAAAGGCAGCCGAAATTTTGCAAAAGAGCTGCCGCCGGGAAGATATTATTTCCCGTTGGGGAGGAGATGAATTTGTCATCCTGCTGCCCAAGACCCGGGAAGACCAGGTCGCCAGCCTCTGCTCCCGGATTAAAAAGAACTGTCTTGCTACAGAAAATGAAGAATTTCCAATTTCCCTCTCTCTGGGAGTTGCAGTTAAGGAAAAACCAGGGGAAGGTATACACGGGCTTTTCCAAAAAGCTGAAAACAGGATGCTGGAGAATAAACTGTTGGAAAACCGCAGTGTAAAAAGCCATATTCTCAAGGCTCTTTTGAAGACCCTGGCCGAGAAAAGCAGTGAAACCGAAGGCCATGCCCTTCGAATGCAAAAAATGGCTTACATAATCGGGGAAAAAATGGGGCTCTCACAATCTGATTTGGATCGATTGTCTCTCCTGGCAATTTTACACGACCTGGGCAAAACAATAATATCCGAGGAAATCCTGGAGAAGCCCGGACCACTTACCCCAAAAGAGGGGAAAAAAATCCAACAGCACCCCGTAACTGGCTTCAGAATTGCTTCCGCTACCGAAGAATTCATGCACATAGCGTCCCTGATTCTTTACCACCACGAGTGGTGGAATGGTTCTGGTTATCCCTCCGGCCTTGCTGGAGAGGAAATCCCCCTGCTTTCCCGGATAATTTCCATGGTTGATGCTTACGATGTTATGACTACCGGTAGGCCTTATAAGAAGAAAATGTCCGGTAAAGCAGCCACTACAGAGTTAAAAAGGTGCGCAGGAACGCAATTTGATCCCGAACTGGTTGGAAATTTTGAAGAAGTCCTGCAGGAGGTAAACTTTGGTTGAGAGAGGGTTACTTAATTTCTTTTTTTGCGGGGAAAAAACAGAAATTTTATTTCCTTTTTATTGATTTAAAGGTAAAGAGGGCCTTTAAGTAGAAATAAAGGAATAGAAACTTTGAAAGGAGGCAAAAAAATGGAAGAAGTTAAAAAAGTGGAAGGGTTTTTCAAGTCCTTATTTGATTTCTCATTCTCATCACTTATTACAACCAGGGTTATTAAAATTCTTTACATTTTATTTGTCATAGGGGCTGTTATTGCTTCGCTGGGAATAGTTATCGCTGGATTTACCCAGGGTGCTGGAACGGGATTATTTAATTTGATTATTGTGGGTCCGCTGGTTTTTTTATTGTGGGTCATTGGTGCCCGTGTTTATCTAGAAATTATTCTAGTTATTTTTAGAATCGGGGAAGATCTTTCTGAAATCAAAAACAGAAAGAGCTAGAAAAAATTTCTTATGCAACAGATTTTGAACCTACTTATTTACCTAAACCCTTCTTCGGAAGGGTTTTTTTCTGGAAAATAATTAAGCAGACAGCACCTGAAGCAGAATTCAGGATTTTCTTTTTTTGGGGTTTTGAACTGGGGGTTTAAAAAAACTTAATCTTCTCTTTAAAGAACTTTTAAACTAATATGCTATTTTGGAGTTAGCAAGCAGGGAAAAATAAAATTTTGTGTATTAAAAGCAAATTGTCTCCTCATAGTGGAAATAACAGTTTTTGCTGAATGATCTCCAGAATGGATATTTTAACCAGACCATTTTCCTGCTGAAATGATAATTCTTGGAAAAACAGCAAATTAAAGGGGGAACAGCAAATGAAAAAGCGAAAAAATTGGGTGCGTTTTTCTATCTTATGTTTTCTGGCTTTTTGTTTTATTATTTTCCCCGGTTTGGACGATGAAGTTTACGCGGATGAGGGCTGGAAATCTTTGTATTTCGAGCCTGGTCAGAGTTTCACCTATTTAATTAAGGCCGAAAAGGACGGAGTTGAAAGCCTCGGTGAGGTAAATATTTTTGTTTATCCGGCCGGGGGGGACATGGTTGAATTAAATTTACAGCTTGAATTTGACGGGGAATATTTTGAGATTTATGCAGAGGGAGATAGGAACAATATTGAGTTATTATATGTTAATCTTATGATTAGCATGATGGGGGAAATACCTGAACTGCCTTTTCAGTTAATGATGCACACATTTTTACAACCCTGGCTCGATACCCCATTGCAAAATGCGGAACTTTCCCGGGATTGGATCTGGGAAGAAGAGGATGAATGGGATGACTGGGAAGACGAAGATCTGGTAATAGGGGTTGTCGGGCAGGAAACTTATGGTGGCGTTGATGGTTTTCTAATCCGGGCCGAAGAAGATGTGGAATTTGATTTTGTTTTTGAAGTTTGTATAAACCCCGATCTACCCCTTCCTATCATGGGAAGAGCAAGTAATTTTGCCCCAGGAACTGAATTTGAAGGCGGTTCTTTTTATGCCGAGCTAACTAATTATGAAATTGCTTCTTTTGGCGAAGTAGACCTGGAAGAGAAAAGAATAGCCGAAACAACAATTCTGGATGATCTGGTTGATTATTTGGCTGAACACGGACTGGAAATAGGGGAAAGAACAATGAAAGCTTATGGGATGCTCGATGCTGTGGCCGGGTTTGGCTTGATGGTTGAAGGTGATGAAATTGAACTGTATCTTTTTGATCCGGAAACCGCGGGTGAAACCACTCTGGAATACCTCTATGAAGCAAGGGAGACGGGCAAGTTTATATTTGAAGAGATGGGTGGAATGGAAATCCCGGTTGTTATTAATGGATATATAATGCTAACCGGCCTGGAATATGGAACTGTTTATCAGCACCCGGAAAAAGATTTAATTGTTGAGATTTTTAATAGTTTTTAAACAATTTTTTCAGGGGTAAGTCCTTTTTTTAGAACGCTCCAGGGTACTGGTATCCTGGAGCGTTTTATTTTTTTCAAGTCTCCTTTCAACGGGGGAATTTTATCCCCATTTCTGGGCAGGAAGGTAAAATTTGAAAAAAAAATAGAATTATTTAAAAACCCGGTTTTACTCTTTTCATTTCAGAGATTTTTAATGGAGCTCCTGTGGTTGTTTGCTAAAAAGCTTAAAATAAATATAAGGAGGGGGGTAAATAATGGAAAACTTTTTAGAAATTGCGTTACCCGTAATCAGGAGCATAGCCCTTGCGATTATTGCCCTGTTTTTTGGTTTAATGATCATCAGATGGATTGGGGAAAGGGCAGGAAAGTATTTAGAGAAAACTGGGATGGATGAAACCCTCAAACCCTTTATTATTTCACTGGTAACAACTGTTCTCAAAATTCTCCTGGCAATTTCCATCATCCGGGTTCTTGGGATCGATACTACCTCATTTGTAGCAGTAATCGCGGCAGTGGGTTTTGCAATTGGTCTGGCTTTTCAGGGCTCACTTGCTAACTTTGCGGGAGGGGTTTTACTTCTAACCCTCCGTTCCTTTAAAGTTGGGGATTTTGTTGAAGCGGGAGGTTTTATGGGAACAGTTCAGTCCATCCAGATTCTCCACACCGAACTGACCACTCCGGACAACAAATTGATATACATACCCAACGGAAACCTCTCCAATTCAAGCATAATTAATTTTTCTGCCAAGGATAAAAGAAGAGCTGATTTTAAATTTGGAGTGGGTTATGAAGAGGATACTGACAGAGTAATTTCGGTTTTAAAGGATGTTGTAGAATCTCATAAAAAAATTCTGAAAGAACCCGCACCATTTGTCCGCATGTCTGAACATGCGGATAGCGCAGTTATTTTCACTGTTATGGTCTGGGCAATGGCCGAGGATTTCTGGAATGTTTATTTTGACGTGATTGAGATGGTCAAAAAAAGGTTTGACCAGGAAAAGATTTCCGCAAATGGATGTTCACCTGGACAAGGATTAAAAAGACTAATCCGGAAAGAAGAGAAGAAAATAAAAGAGCTAAAAAGCGAAAGGGCCCTGGCGGGCCTTTTTAATTTGGTTTTCTAAGTAGAAATGAATAAACCTCCCAGAAATATGGTTATAGGAATTGCTGTGTTTAACATTCCTAAAAGCCCATATTCCAATTGGTTCAGGAGGTAAAAAACAGAGTTTTTTCCCGTTTTGGGTTGGAAATAAAGGTATTTTATACTTTAAAGCGAAACAGTTAAATATTACTGTTAATTGGAATGAAATTATCAGGTTTTAGAATTTTACACTGGAAATCATGTAAATTTTGTTTTTTCTGGTTTGTAAAAAGAAAATCAGAAAAAAATGCATGATTTGTTTGTCTTTAAACAGAATGGAGTGATTATCCTGGCAGGAGAGAAAATTTTGATAATTGATGATGAAAGAGAAATCTGTGAAATGGTCTCTTTATGCCTCGAAAATGAGCGTTACCAGCCCATTATTGCCGAAGATGGCCGGGATGGTTTACAGACTGCCAGAGAAGAAAAACCAGACCTGATAATTCTGGATATATACCTTCCGGATATGGATGGGATTGAGGTTTGCCAGGAACTCCGTAATTTCTCCAGTGTCCCGATTTTGTTTTTGAGCTGCAAGAGTGAAGAGGTTGATAAGATTGTGGGATTGCGGGTTGGGGGTGATGATTATATAACCAAACCCTTCAGTCCCGGAGAGCTTACTGCCCGGGTAAAAGCCCATCTCAGGCGAAATCGTCTGCTGGATGCCATAAGTAAACACAACCAGATTTTAAGATACCCCGGGCTTGAAATTGATATTGGGAGCCATGAAATCCGAAAAAATGAGGCCAAGGTTCTCCTTTCTGCAATTGAATTTCAGCTATTAACCATCCTGGCCAAAAATCCCAATCGGGTTTTCAATCCCGATCACCTTTACGAACTTGTCTGGGGTAACGAGGAGCTTTGTGATCCCCGAACGGTCGCCGTTCATATCAGTAATTTACGGAAAAAAATTGAATCCGATCCAACCAGACCTACATATATTCTGACGGTAAGGGGAGTGGGTTATAAGTTTAATGTTCCTTCCCCTGAACCGGAAAAACTATAGGAAAAGACCCTTCTTTTGGGAGGGGATCGGGTTGGAATTTTTATCCGATTATTTTTTGATTTTTTACATGCTGACAATTTCCGGCACGGCTATATGCGGGGCCGGACTTTTTGTCATGGGGAAATCCGTGCAATTTAAGAAGCTTCTCTTTTTAGGTCTTGGCTCGGCGTTTTTAATGTCACCAATCTGGCTCTTGGATATTTCCAATGGTGCTAAGGTCTATCTAACCACCTTACTCTTGGTTGTTCTCCTAAATTCGACACAGAAACTGGGCTGGTTTGTTTCTACTGGCGCAGCACTTTCCGGATTGGCTCTTTTGACGGTGATCGAATTTTGTTTTACTTTCTTTTTGCAATTTAACCCTTCCTGGTTAATTCGAATCCTGCATGCTTCTCCCCCCACTCTATTTGGGTTAACCCTCGCTATTATTGGCCAGAGCTGGCTGGAAAAAACACCTGGGGAAAACTGGTTTGCGGATGTTGAAAAAATTGAAGATAGTGATTGGGAAAGGGCGTTAAAGATTGTTCCTCTGGGCCAACTCTTTAATGCTTTTATTTTAATTGCAGTAACAGTCTCAATCATTTCCTGGCCAGTTTTTAACCGCTTCTTACCTCTAATTTTAACCGGCTTCATTTTATTCAGCCTGTATTTGACCAAAAAATATTTTTTTCCCCGGGACTTAACTCCTACACCCATTGATTTTGTCGATCTGGTGATTATGATCCCCGTAGTTTTTTATATTATCAACGCAACCGGGGGTGCAGAGAGTCCCTGGAAAGTTTTCTTCCTGCTCTTAGTAATTACCAATGCCCTGAAGAAATATATTTTATTTGGACTTTTAAGCATCTTTTTTTCGGGTGGAATTCTATTTTTCTATGGTATCAGGGAATTAATGGGGCAGGGGAGTTGGTTCTGGCAGCTGGACATACTTTGTTTTGCGGCTTTGATTTTAATTTTTACATTAATTCGTTTTTTTATTTTTTCCGAAAAAGCCCTCAAGGAGGAGGTGAAAAATACAAGGCGAAATATACTTTCCAGTATTTCGCATGACCTGAGAACCCCAATGACTCTGGTGCAGGGTTATACCGAGGTTTTATTACAGGAGGAAATTATAGAATCAAGTAAAAAAAGTTACTATCTGGAGCTAATCCTGGAAAAAGCCCGGGACTTAAAACGATTCGCCCGGAACCTCCTGGAGCTCGCTAAACTTGAAACGGGAAAAATGCCCCTGCAGAAGGAGAATATTTCCTCCCGGGAGTACGTGGAAGGTATTGAAAAAAGTTATCGGTTAATCGCGGAGAAAAAGGAATTGGAGCTAAAAGCCATGGTAGAAGAAGACTTTCATTTTGAGGCCGACCGCTATTTGCTGGATCGGGTTCTGGCCAACCTTCTTTTTAATGCTTTAGCATATACCCCTCCCGGTGGCTCTATTATCCTTACCGGTTCCAGAATAAAAGATGGGAATGAAGTTTTATTCTCTGTGCGGGATACGGGGAAAGGAATAAGAGAAGATGAATTGTCCAGGATTTTTCTGAGATTCTACCGTGGCTCCGAGCAGAAGAGAAGCAAAGGAAAAGGATTAGGATTGCCCATTGCCCGGGAGATTGTCGAATTACACGGAGGCAGGATCTGGGTCGAAAGCAGAAAGGGGGAAGGAACTACTTGTTTTTTTGTAATTCCTATCAAGGCCAAAGCCCAAAAGCCAGCGGGGTTCTTTAGAAGGGAAAGAAAACCTCTTTTAAAGCCAATTCCCCTGGCCCAGCTTTTTTCTTTTGTTTTTGTGATTTTTGCTTTTTTTGCTTCGGGGCTAGATTTATTTCCCCCTGGATTCAGTCAGCCATTTTTTACTTTTTCCATTGGTGCAATTATTTTTAGTGGAGTTGTTCCCTTAATTTTAAAAAGTAACAGTACTGGTTTGCGAGCTTCAAACATTGGTTTAATATTTGATTTGCCAATCCTGGTAATAATGATTTTCATGATCCTGGCCAGCACAGGTTATTCTACAAGTCCCTGGAAGCTGCTTTTTGCTCCTTTAATCATTACCAACAGTTTGAAAAAAGGTACAGTTATTGGGCCTCTAAGTGTAGCCCTGGCTTCTGGTAGCCTCCTTATCATGGGGATCATTGATTCTTTAAGGGGCATGGACTGGTTTATCGAACAAGATCTTGCCTATATTACAATTTTTGCCCTGATTTTTGGAGTGACAGGTCATTTAAAAAGAGCTCAGGAAACACAAAAAACCGAACTCGCCGAATCGGGGAGCCATTTTCTGGTTTACATGGCCCACTACCTCCAGGTTCCCCTTGAGGAAATTATTAATACCATGGAAAGCTTAATGAAAAAAATAAAAGAAGGGAAAAAAGATTTTCGTCCTGCTCTTCTGCAGGTTCAACAGCAGGTTCTCCAATTAAACAGGTTTATCGAGAATGCTTTTGAAATCATCCAGTTTGAAGCAGGCAGAGCCGTATTGCAAGCCGTTCCAATTTCCCTGGATGAACTTATAGAAAAAAGCCTTAAAAGGGCCAGGACAGAAAAAAAGTTTACTCCTGTTGAGATCTCTTACTTCTGTCAGGGCAGAGCCAGCAGTTCTGCTTCTTTTCCTTTGCTTTTTGTAGATAAGGAAAGGTTCAGCAGGGCTCTGGCCAGTTTTCTTTTTATTCCTCTTTTAGCTGATTCATGGAATTTCAAAAACAAAATCAATTGTACGATTCTTAATAAAGGAGATGAAATAACTTTTGAAATAAAGGGGGTTAAAAGGATTGAAGGAAATACCTGGAAGGAAAAAATTAAAATGAATAACCTTTTCCGAATGGAGCTTATGATAATCGAACAGATAATTAAACTTCACAAGGGGTTTATTTTAATTGAAGAACTGCCGGGCAGTGATGAAATAGTTATAAGTTTAACGATTCCAGTGAAATTTCCTTCTCAAAAACATTAATTATTGTCGTAAAACAAAAGGAGAGACAAGTGATTTTCCCGCAGGTTTCAGGGCCTGCGGTTTTATTATGCCCAATCAGGGTTAAAACTTTAGAAAAGCTTTAGGTTAACTTTATAAAGTTTTAAAGGAGTTGTGATATCTTAAAAATGGGTAAGTGTAACTTGAGAATTAAAAAGAGAAATCGGTAAGAAATAATCATGGATGTTATTTTTGGAAAAACCAGCACTAAAAGCGGACTTGTTTTTGACCTAAAAGGGCTAAAAAAGTGGGTTTGGCAAAAAAATTAACAGGAGGCGAAAAAATGGCGAAAAAGATCCTTGTATTGCTGTTGGTTTTGGGTATTGTTGGTATTCTTTCAGGTTGTGATCTTATCAATGATTTGCTTGAGGGAGAAGTAGAGACCTGGGAGTGGGAACCATTAAACTGGAAAGATGGGCAGACATTTACCTACAGCATGGAGGCGGATGATGGTGAAGGGGCAGTAGTTATTGGAAGCATGGATATTGAAATCACCTCTGCTTTTGGGGGGGATTTAAAAATGGAAGTAAGCGGAACCCTGGGTGGGGAATCCTTTTCCGCTTCAGCAGTCGGAGACCCCTATGATCCCGATGAATTTCTCTTTTGGTTTGGAGATATAATTGATGAAGTGGAAAATCAACTGGGAGAAAATAATTTTGAATTTTTCCATAACTTGTTTCACCTTCTTCCACTTCATGAATTTATTGGTGCTTTTTTAGAAGAAGGAGAAGAGCTTTTTGTTGGTTTTTCTGATGAATATATTAAGTACTCTCCCACTGATCCGGATGAAATAATGATTTCTAGAGAGATCAATATTCCCGGGTTGAAAACCCACCTGGGTGAAAAAGGCTATTTAGTTGATGTTGTTTGGATTTTCGGAGAGGATCAAACCAATCAAATCTGGAACCTTTTAATTTCTTTTGAGGGGCCAGTTAAGTTAAAAGGCAAGATCACTTTTTATGAGGACAATGAAATTGATAGAATTTTTTCAATTGAATTAACTTCTTATTCAGATTAGGGGAAAATAAAATTGTTTGATAGAAAGGGGGTGGACTATTGTCCGAACCAAATATTTTTGGGAAAGCTATAAATAAAAAGTTTATGGTAATTTTCTTCGTAATAATGATCACGATTCTTTCCATGGGAAAAATTGATGCCCAGGGAAGATGGCTGGATTTCCACTATTTGAGTATACCAGAACTGGATTTAAGGGAAGAGGAGATTGAAAACTATAAAAAAACAATGGTTGAAGTTCTCGATATTTTTCGTAATGCTCCTCCTTTAAATCCCCCCCGGGGTTTTG
>PWGV01000086.1 GCA_003554585.1 Halobacteroidaceae bacterium
CTGGTGGCAATTGGTTATATCTTAAGAACAGTTTTAGAAGACAGGGTATTGGTGGAAGAGCTGGGTGGATATAAAGATTATGCCAGAAAAGTTCGGTATCGGCTTTTTCCGATGATCTGGTGATTTCCGGGTAACCCCAGGGATAATTAGAGAAGGAAAGGAGTTTCCTTTACAAATGAATGATAAGAAAATGAAGAATTCAAATATTAAGCATCCCCACATTGAAAACCCGACCCAAGAGCAGTTGTTGGACTTACTGAAAGACAGAGAACCCAATTTAACCCGGATTTTCCAAAAAATCCATTCTTTGATCCTGGAGATTCTTCCTGATATTGTGCACTCGATTGACTGCAGGGACGGGATGATGGGTTACGGAGCCCGTCAATATGGGTATGACGGCTGGGGGATGGCGGCACTTGCTGCCCACAAAAACTGGGTTTCTCTTATGTTTATGCGGGGAGTTGAACTGGAAGATTCTAAAGGATTGTTGGAGGGAACGGGAAAAAAGATGCGCCACATTAAGTTTAAAACTAGGAAGGAGTTTGAGGAGAAAAGAAATGCGTTAGAAGAGTTAATAAAAGAAGCTTCAAATCTAAATTACAGGGGGAAAAATTCAGAAAAGAATTCTCCCAATTCCTTACCTTGAATTATTCCAGGCCCAGGTAGTTATTTTGAGTTTCGGAGTTCAGTGGAGTAGGAGTTAACTGTGGAACTAAAAAACTGAAAAGAATTTTGGCAAATGTTCGTGTGCCAGCAGCCTAATATAGATTAGGATAGGTAACCAAAAGGAAAATAGTAAGTTTAAGGAAATTATGCATAAGAAAAAGATTGAGGAACCAAAAAATAATTAAAGGATAGTTGATGAAATAGAATGGGGGATTTCCCTGAAAGGATCTTTTTTGGGGTAATATGGGTGACAAATCAACCATTGGTAAAAGAGGGGAAGTTAAGGAAATAGAAAAAAAGGATGGTTAATTTTTGATAGGTTATTGTGAAATGGTTGAAAAAAGGACTATACTGCAGAATCCGAATAAATCCAACAGGTTTTTGTTTTTTATTGTTTCCCGGGGAAATGAAGCCAAAGAGAAAATGATATAAAAGAGCTATTAACTATTTAAAGGGAAAGTTAATTAAAGGGAATGACTTTTTCGTAAAGAATATTTTTTACATAGGGATAAAAATAAAACTGAATACTGAAGGAGAGAATAAGCTGTAGCTGGCAAGGCTAAAAATAATAATTAATTTTAGGGGGTTTGGTCATGAAGGGGAAAATAGTCTTTCTTTTAGTGGTTTTTTTGTTAATTGGAAGTGTTTTTGCTTTGGAAGGAGTTAAAGCAGAGGAACCAAGAATTGCCCTTGTATTGTCGTTTGGTGGCTTAGGTGATGAAGCCTTCAATGATGCTGCTTTTAGAGGGTACCAAATGGCTCTTGAAGAATTTGATGTTGATTTAACCTATGTTGAGCCGGCGGATATTCCTGAATTTGAAGAACATCAAAGGGCTTATGCTGAAGCAGGTTATGATTTAATTATTGCCATTGGCTTCTACCAGGAAGATGCCCTGCAGGTAGTAGCCCAGGAGTATCCAGATGTTCATTTTGCCATAGTGGATACGGTTGTGGATCTACCCAACGTTGCTTCAATTACCTTTAAAGAGCATGAAGGTTCTTTTCTGGTCGGTGTTTTGGCCGGTAAGATGACTGAAACAAACAGGGTAGGCTTTGTTGGAGGGCTGGAAATTCCTCTTATTAAAAAGTTCGAGGTAGGATTTTTAGAAGGTCTGCAGTATGCAAACCCCGATGCGGATTTACTGGTTAATTATGCCGGAGACTTTTTGGATCCCGGCACCGGAAAAGAGTTAGCAATTAGCCAGTTTGAAAGAAATGCAGATATTATTTTTCATGCCGCAGGTGGAACAGGAATGGGAGTTATTGAAGCGGCAGAAGAGATGGGCAAGTACGCTATAGGAGTTGATTCTAACCAGGACCATATAGCTCCGGGAACTGTTTTGACCAGCATGGTTAAGAGAGTTGATGTAGCTGTTTATGAAATAATAGCTGAAAAAGTTGAAGGCAGATTTACTCCAGGCTTAATGACACTGGGTGTTGATGATGATGGAGTTGGAGTTACCGACTTTGAATATACCAGAGATATTATACCCCAGGAAGTTATTGACCTGATTGAAGAAGTTAAGGATAAAATAGCTGCTGGAGAGATTGAAGTAACCGATCCCACACAATAAAAAGAAAAGGAGGTGGGAGTGATTAAGGAAAAAGACCTGATCATAAAAGGAGCCCTTATTGTTGACGGAGATGGTGAGATTTACAAGGGAAAGCAGGTAAAAATTTCGGGGGATAAGATAGTTGAAGTTGGAGACCAAATTCCGGAAAAAGATGAAGAAGTCCTGTACAGGCCTAATTGTGTAATTACCCCTGGCCTGGTCAATCTTCACTGCCACAGCCCGATGGGGTTAATGCGCGGCCTGGGAGAGGATCTAAAAATTGAAGACTGGTTTAACCAGTTTATCTGGCGTTTTGAAACCAAGTTGAAGCCCGAGGACGTTAAGGTTGGAGCTTTTCTTGGCATTAGTGAAATGCTGAAAAATGGGGTAACAGCCTTTGCAGATCACTATTTCTTTCCCCAGCAGATTGCTGAAGCTGCAGAAGAGGCAGGGATTCGGGCCGACATTGCTCCCACGATATTCGGGTTCGGGGATAAAGTAGAGGAAAATATTGAAGAAGCCGCCGAATTAATTAAAAGCTGGAATAAAAAAACCGGACGGATTACCATGCAGATGGGTCCTCACGCCCCTTATACCTGTCCCCCCGAGGTCCTGGAAAAAGTGTCCCGCCGGGCAGAAGAACTTGGTGTGGGAGCTCACATTCACGTTTCGGAAACAGCAGAACAGGTTAAAGAGAGCATTGAACAATATGGGAAAACACCCTTTGTTATCCTGGAAGAAACCGGCTTGCTTAAGCATCCAATAATAATCGGCCACGGGCTCTGGATTGGAGAGCATGAGTTGGATTTAATCCCCGACCATGCCTACTTTGCTGCCTGCCCCAAAACCTATATGAAACTGGCAATGGGTTACGGCAACCTCTGGGATTACTTTGACAGGTTACCCATCTGTATTGGTACCGATGGCGCAGCAAGTTCTAATACTTTAAATCCCCTGGAGCAGGCCAGATTATTTGCCCTGATCGGCAAGCAGATGTACGGGGCTGAGCGGTTTTCACTGCAGGAAACCTGGAGGGTATTAATGCGCGGACATAAAGCTCTTGGAGCCAAGACCGGGCAAATCAAACCCGGCTATTTAGCAGACCTGGTAATCTGGGATTTAGGTGCTCCCTCAACCTGGCCCGTATACAATCCCCTGGCTGCTCTGCTTTTTAGTGCTGATGCTTCCCATGTCCGGGATGTTATCGTAAATGGAGATTTTGCCCTCAAGGAAAAAACTTTAACCAAACTGAATGAAGAAGACATCCTGAAAGCGGTAAGAGAAACGGTAGAGAAAATAGACCAGAGGGCTGAAGGAGAAAGATTCGCCCAGTATTAAAGACAAAAAAATGGAACTTCTCCAAATAAGTACAGTTGACAAAGCCTAAAATATTCATTTTTTGCTGCAGGAAAAAAGGGATTGACGGCAAA
>PWGV01000026.1 GCA_003554585.1 Halobacteroidaceae bacterium
AATTTCCTTCACTTCAGCATGGCTAACCATTATCCTTTAATTCATTATATTAAATGATTAAACTGTTTGCGGAGAACTCCATCTACTAAATTAAACTCTACTTATGAAAATTCTATTTCTATCTACTTAAAACACGCTTAACTACCTGGAAGTCTATCTCCTGAGAACCTTAATTTAAATAGCTATTTTCCCTCTAACAGAGCAACTGATTCCACGTGATAGGTTTGGGGAAACATATCAACGAGGTCAAGGGTTTCTATTCTGTAACCTAGGGGTTGGAGTTCGGCAATATCTCGGGCCAATGTAGCAGGGTTGCAGGAAATATAGACGATATTTTTTACTTTTTTCTCTTCAATCAACTGCCACAAATTGGGATGGCAACCCTCCCGGGGAGGATCAAGCAGCACACAATCCAGTTCCCGGGGAAGTTTGGTAAAAACCTTTTCTACTTCACCCCGGTGGAATTCAATATTATCAAGTCCTGCAAGCTGGGCTCGCCTTTTCCCCTCAGCAACTGCCTCCCTCGAAATCTCAACCGCCATGACCCTGTCAACGTATTTGGCCAGGTTTATCCCAAAAACACCTGCTCCTGCATATAAATCGCCAATATTTCTGCAGCCCAGCTCAAGGACAATCTGTTTCGCCCTCTTTAAAAGAACTTCTCTTTGTTCCGAATTCACCTGGAAAAAAGTTGCGGGTCCAAGCTCAAAAGTATAATCTCCCATTTTTTCTTTAATCCTGCTCTTTCCCCAGATTTCTCTTCCCGGTTTTTTTCCCTTGCCCTGTTGGTAGATCCCTACGAGTTCGGGATTCTCTTTCCGCAGAATAGTAGCAACTTTCTCCCAGGAAACCCTGGGCTTTATCGATTCGTCAAGGATTAACAGGCTTTGCTGATGGGAAAAGCTCGTTCTTACAGTAAAATTTTTTCCCGAACTCAAAATTTTCTGTTTCAAAAGCCCTGCCAGGCTTTTTTTGATTCGGTTGGCGGCTACCGGCAGAAGAGCACATTCTTCGTGGGGAATTACCCGGCGGGATTGCCGGCTGAAAAAACCTACATGGTTTCCCTGAAGATGGTAGGTAGCTTTGTTCCGATATTTCCATTCATTCCCCGCAGGATTAATTCTGGGGGATGGGAGTTTTTGGGCTTCACCAATCCGATATAAGGCCTGAATCAAGCGGTCCTGCTTGAATTCAACCTGGAAAGAATAATCCATATGCTGCAGTTGACAGCCCCCGCATTCGGAGTAAACAGGGCAGGGAGGTTTTCTGCGGTGGGGTGATGCTTCCAGAACTTCTTCCAGCAGGGCTTCGCCAAAACGCTTTTTCTTTTTTACAAGTCGAGCCCGGACCCTCTCGCCGGGGAGAGTCCCGGGAATAAAAATGGTATAGCCACTAAGCTTGCCAACTCCCCGGCCATCGTGACCCAGATCTTTTATTATAACTTCGGGAAGGATTTCTTCAACCATTTTTCTCCCTCTCCTTTAACTTCCTGGCCATTAAATCTCCAACAAGCTGTGGATTGGCCTGCCCCTTACTGATTTTCATGGCCTGCCCAATTAGATTCTGGATCGCCTTTTCCTTTCCAGAAAAGTAATCCTGGACAACCTCAGGGTTTTCTTCCAAAACCTTTTCTACAATTTGGTTAATGTAAACCTCATCGCTTACCTGTTTCCACCCTTTTTCTCTGATTATTTCTCCGGGTTTTTTCCCGGTTTCCAGGACAAGTTGTAAAACTTCCTTGCCCTGGGTCGAACTTAGTTCTCCTTCTTCAACCCGGTTAATAATCTCCGCCAGGTATTCCGGAGGTATTTCCAGGGGAAAATCAAATTGCAGAAGATTTTCTTTAATCCACTTGGCTACCTCCTGAGGATGAGCAAGGCAGGCGGTTTTTTCAAAGAACTCCGCCCTGGGCTTTTGGGCAATCAACACTGCTGCTTCCTCATCTCCAATTCCCCATTCTTCCATCCATTTTTTCTGTCTTTCCCCGGGGGCCTGGGGTAAATTATTCCCCACTGAATTAACAAATTCTTGCTCCAGCAAAATTCGCGGAAGGTCCGGTTCGGGGAAATAGCGGTAATCAAATCCTTGTTCCTTGCTGCGGAGGAAATATGTTTTTTGCTCTCGCTCATCCCAGCCCCGGGTTTCTCTTTTTATTAATTCTCCCTCGCTTAAAATTTTGCTTTGTCTTTTTCCTTCATACTCCAGAGCCCGGGCAATGGACTGGAAAGAATTCATATTCTTTAATTCAACCTGGTTTGGGGATAATTCTTCTCCAACCTTTCTCAGAGATATATTGGCATCACAGCGGAGAGAACCTTCTTCCATATTGCAGTCGGATATCTCCATGTACAGAAAGAGCAAACGCAGTTCCCGGAGGAAACTCCGGGCTTCTTCGGGACTGCTTATAACAGGCTCAGTAACTATCTCCAGCAGGGTAATACCAGCCCGGTTAAAATCGATTTCCATGTTTCCATTATTGTAATTTATTTTCCCTGCATCTTCTTCCAGGTGAACCCTTTGAATTGCGAAATTCTTTTTTTTCATCCGAAAAGTCCCATTATAACCAAGGGGTTTTTGATACTGGGTGATTTGATAACCTTTAGGTAAATCCGGATAAAAATAATTTTTTCGGTCAAACCAGCTCTCCAGGTTTATTTCACAATTTAAAGCCAGGGCCCCCTGCAGGCCATAAAGGACAGCCCGCTGGTTCAGTGAGGGCAGGGTTCCCGGCCAGCCCAGGCAAATCGGGCAGGTGTTGGTATTAGCAGGAGCAGCAAATTCTGTTGAGCAGGAACAAAACATCTTGGAAGAGGTTTTTAACTGCAAATGCATCTCCAGGCCCACAACCATCTCTAAATCCTGGTTCATGATCGGCTACCCCCTTCAGCTCTGAATTCTACCTCGGCGCCAAAGCCGGTTATTTGACTAATAAATTCAGCAAAGTCTAAGAGCAGGGGTTCTGACCACTTGGGCCCCATAACTTGCAAACCAAGGGGCAAACCGTCTTCATTAAGCCCAGCAGGTAATGAAATAGCGGGCATCCCGGCCAGGCTTCCGGGAATAGCAAGGATATCGCTTAAATATTTCTGGAGGGAAACCTCCCTCCCGCTACCCAGTTCGAAAGCGGTGGTTGGGGTTGCAGGTGACAAAACCAGATCAAACCTTTGCCACAAGTCCTCCAGTTCCTCCCGAATCACCTCCCGGACCATTAAGGCCCGGTCATAATAATCCTCCCGGTAAGCCGAACTTAAAAGCAGGGCCCCGAGAGCAATCCGGTTTTTCACTTCATCCCCGAACCCTTCTGTCCGGCTTTTCCTTATAAAATCTTCCCAGTTATGCACTCCATCAGGTTCAGGTCCAAATCTTATCCCATCAAAGCGAGCCAGATTGGAGCTGGCTTCTGCAGTTGCAATAACAGAATAGGCTGCGAGGGCCTTCGCGGGATCAATTAGAGAAACCTCTTCAATTTTAACTCCGGCCTGTTCAAGACTACCACAAACCTGCTCTAACCTTTTAATTATTTCTTTATCTTCAACTTTCTCTATATATTCCCGGGGCAAAGCTACCCGTAAACTCGGAGGGTTGAAATTTTCTCCGCCTCTTTGTAGTTTTTTCCCCGCAACAGTTGTCGGATCTCGTTCATCTCTCCCCGCCAGCTGGCAAAAAACCAACCAGAGATCATCAAGATCAGCGGCAAAAGGTCCAACCTGATCCAACGAAGAGGCATATGCAACCAGCCCGAAGCGAGAAATCCTTCCATAGGTTGGCCGCAATCCGTAGACCCCGCAGAAAGAGGCCGGCTGGCGAATAGAACCACCCGTTTCACTGCCCAGGGCAAGCGGGACAATTCCACCCCCTACTGCAGCAGCAGAACCGCCCGATGACCCTCCCGGAACTCGATGCAGGTTATGAGGATTGCGAGTAGGGAAAAAAGCTGATGTTTCCGTTGTTGACCCCATGGCCATTTCATCCATGTTGGTTCGCCCTATTATTATTGCTCCTGCCCTCTCCAGCCTTTCAACCACAGTAGCAGAATACCCCGGGTAGAAATCCGCCAAAAAATTCGAACAGCAGGTCAGACTATCCCTTAGCCTTGCCACATTATCCTTGATGGCAACAGGGATCCCGCTCAAAGGCGGTATTTCCTCCCCTGTCTTTCTTATTTCATCAATTTTCTTTGCCTTTTTTTCAGCCCGCTTCCAGGAGGTCGCTACGAAAGCATTTAACTCATGGTCCCGCTCCTGGAACCTTTCCTTGCAATCCTTTAATATCTCAATAGCGGAGATCTTTCCCTGTTTTAGCAAGCGGAAAAGGTAGCATGCGCTTTTATTTTCCAGGTTCAAAAAACTCAACTCCTTTGCCGCGTTCCAGCCACCCTAAAGGTTATTCCTGCTTCCCGTACTTCTCCTTTAGGACAGTCAGGCCTGAGATTTTCATAAGTTAAGAAATTAAAATTTGAGATTTTTAGAAAACCTCTTTTTTCCTGGGATAGAAAAGGTTTGATGTCCTCGAGTTGACTCTCGATTAACTCCAGCTTGATATTTTTCTCTTCCAGAGCCGTTATGCGGGCAATTTCTTTTTCCACTTTTTCACCCCGCGATCATTTTCCTGAATTCCTCTTCCCCGATAATTTTAACTCCTGCTTGCCTGGCTTTATCCAGTTTAGAACCCGCTCGCTCCCCGGCAACCAGGAAGTCAAGTTTCGCAGAAATACTGGAAGTAACCTCTCCCCCCCGGTCAATTACCATCTGTTCAGCATCCTTTCTGGTCAGGTTTTCCAGGCTCCCGGTAAAAGCAAATCTCCTTCCTGCCAGTTCCTGAGAACCGGTCTTTTTTTCCTGTTTGAACTGGAGACCGGCTTTTTTCAATTTTTCAATTAACTTCTGATTACCTTCTTCCCGGAAATATTCCACAATTGAACTGGCGATTTTCGGCCCCACTTCCTCAACTTCTTCCAGTTCCTCGGGTGTTGCCTGTTTTAGTTCTTCCAGGGAAGCAAATTCTCTGGCCAGGAGCCGAGCAGTAGTCGCCCCTACAAACCTGATGCCCAGTCCATTTAAAACCCGTTCAAAAGGTCTACCCTTACTTTCCTCGATGGCCTCAATCACATTTGCCGCTGACTTGGAGCCCATCCTTTCCAGGCCCACAAGGTCTTCCTGCCTTAGAAAATAAAGATCACCGGGATCAGCAACCAGCCCCTCGCTGATTAATTTATCAATTAATTTTTCTCCTAATCCATCAATATTCATGGCTCCCCGGGATATAAAGTGGAGTATTCCTTCCCTTCGTTGGGCAGGACAGCGGGCCTGATTGGTACAGCGTAAAATTGGGCTTCCTTCATCACTGGCCACCCGCCCTCCACATACAGGGCAGGCCTGGGGCATTTTAAATTCATCTTCATTTCCGGTCCGTAATTCTTTAAGCACCCGAACAACTTCTGGAATTACTTCCCCTGCCCTCTGCACGACCACTTGATCCCCAATCCTGACATCTTTTCGCCTGATTTCTTCTTCATTGTGCAGAACTGCTCTCTTGACCACAGCACCACCGACATTAACTGGCTTAAGGTAAGCAGTTGGAGTCAGGGTCCCTGTTCGCCCTACAGTAACCTCTATTTTTTCAACCGTAGTTACTTCCTGCTGGGTTGCAAATTTGAAAGCCACGGCCCAGCGGGGGCTTTTTGCAGTCGCGCCCAGTTCTTCACGCAAATCAAGTTGATCAACTTTAATTACAAGGCCGTCAATACCAAAAGGGAGTTCTTCTTTTTTCTCATAAAGTTCCTGGCATTTGGCCAGCAATTCTTCAACTGCATCGGCCCCGGCAAAATTATTTACCCTGAACTTTAACTTCTTTAAATATTCCAGGCCTTCGCTGTGACAGGAAAACCTGCGCTCCCCTATTTCCTGCAGAGCAAAAGCCGCAAAATCAAGAGGGCGGTCAGAGGCAACTTTAGGATCAAGCTGCCGCAGGGAACCCGAAGCTGCATTTCGGGGGTTGGCAAAGGTTTTTTCTCCTCTTTCTTCCCGGAGCTGGTTGAACCGGGCAAAGGCTTCTTTGGGCATAAATACCTCCCCCTGGACCTCAAGGTTAACATTCTCCGGCAAGGTAAGAGGAATGGTTGTTATGGTTTTAATATTGTGGGTAACATCTTCGCCTATGTAACCATCTCCGCGGGTAGCTCCTCGGGTCAGCCTGCCACCTTCATAGGTCAGGACTGCGGTAAGTCCATCAATCTTGTATTCAATAATATAATTAAAGTCCTGCTGCCCCAGCAAATCCCTGACCCTTCGGTGGAATTCCCGGACTTCTTCTTCATTAAAAGCATTGCCCAGGCCCATTAGGGGGATCCGGTGTTCAACTTTTTCTAAAAAAGGTGCAGGTTCAGCCCCCACCCTTTGGGTGGGAGATTCAGGGACAATTAGCTCAGGATTTTCCTTCTCCAGCTGTTCAAGCTCACGATAAAGAGCATCGTATTCTTCATCGCTAATCTCTGGCCGGGCCAGGACATAATATTTATAATTGTGTTCCTCGATTAACTGCCTCAGTTTCTTAATCCGCTTTTCAACATCTTCTGGCAAAAAATCCCCCTCCTTATCCTCTCTTAATTAATGCCTTCCCCTTCCAACCATGAGGGAATTATTTTTAACCCCAATTTCTTATTTCTTCTGATAAACCGTCAATTCCTTTCTTTCCCACAAAACTCTCGAAAGGAGAAAAGGGCAGCATATAGCTGCCCTTAGAATCAGATTATTTCCAGATTAACATATTCAACTAAAATTTCTTTCAGTCCTCGCCCCTCAAAGGCCAGGGTAAGTTTTAAATCCTTTCCCTTTCCTTTCTTGTTGACAATTCGGCCCACTCCCCACTTGGGGTGGCGAACTTTCTGTCCCAGGACAAAATTATTGTCCTGGGGCTCGCCCGGAAATTCTTTTTCTTCTCCCTTATTTTCTCCTGTAAGGAAATCATCAATCTTTTCCTCTTCTTCCCCTTCAGCACAGGTTTCAGGGGGTATACATTGCAAAAACTGGGACGGCTCACGGTAAACGCGGGTTCCAAAGATTTGCCTTCGCTGAGCCCAGGTTATATATAATATTTCCTGTGCTCTCGTCATGCCAACGTAGCACAGCCGCCGCTCTTCTTCTATTTCTTCTGGATTTTCCATTGAGCGGTTGTGGGGGCAAAAGCCTTCTTCCATTCCGACCATAAAAACAACCGGGAATTCCAGTCCTTTGGCCGTATGCAGGGTCATTAAAGTTACCCCGCCCTGTTCTTCCTCGTAAAGATCAATATCTGAAAGCAGGGAAACCTCGGCAAGGAAGTTTTCCAAACCTTCCCAGCCTTCTTCCTGGATATCCTCTAATACATTGAATAACTCCTGGATATTCTCCATCCGGGCCTGGGCTTCGATGCTGTCACTTCCGGCAAGTTCAGCCCAGTACCCCGTCCTTTCCAGGATTTCCTGAAGTAGGTCTCCAGGAGCAAGTTTTTCCACCTCGACCCTTAATTCTTCAATCATTCTGTAAAACCCGGCCAGGGAATTTCGCTGCCGGACCCCCAGGGAAATTTCATCAGCCTGGCTTAAAACCCTGTAAAGAGTAGTTCCCCTTTGCAGGGCTTTTTTTTCGACCTTTTCAATTGTTGCCTGACCGATCCCCCGGCGGGGGGTGTTGATCACCCGTAAGAAACTCATGGTATCGTCAGGGTTATATATCAGCTTAAGGTAGGCGAGCAGGTCTTTAATTTCCATCCGATCATAAAACCTCATGCCCCCAACTATTTTATAGGGGATTACCTCCTGGGTTAGGGTCGTTTCAATGGTCCGGGACTGGGCGTTGGTACGATAGAAAACGGCAATATCCCGGGCTGGGATACCTTTTTCCTGGAGATTGTGCACCTCCTGGGCAATAAACGCGGCTTCTTCTTCACCACTATAAAACTCCCGCAGGTTTATCGGGTTCCCTTTGCCCTTGCTTGTCCACAAATCTTTTTCCTTGCGCCGCGAGTTGGCCGCAATTACCCCTTGAGCACCCACTAAAATATTCTGGTAAGAACGGTAATTTTCCTCCAGTTTAATAACCTCGGCCCGGGGATAATCTTTTTCAAAGCTCAATATATTGGTAATATCCGCTCCCCGGAAACCATAAATTCCCTGGTCGGGATCTCCAACCACGGTAAGGTTTCCTTTGTCCCCCGCAAGCAGGTTAATCCAGCGGTACTGGGCATGGTTTACATCCTGGTACTCATCCACGAGGATATATTTAAACCTTGATTGGTAACGGGAGCGGACTTCCGGTTCTCCTACAAGGAGTTTTACTGTAATCATAATCAGGTCATCAAAGTCCATGGCATTGGCTTTTTTGAGTTCTTTTTGGTACTCGGTATAAACTTTGTATACATTTTCCTGGAAAAAATCGTGGACGGTGGAACCCATTTGGTGAGGTTCTTTTAGCTCGCTTTTCAGGCGGGATATTTCCTGCTGAATAGCAGCCGGTTTTGCTTCCTTGGGATCCAAACCCATTTTTTTCATTATGTTTTTAATTAGAGTTCTTGATTCCTGGGTATCATATATTACAAAGTTGCTGGAAAATCCAATCCGATCCACTTCCCTGCGGAGAATTCTAACCGATAGAGCATGGAAGGTCCCCATCCATAAATCGGCGGTTTCTAAGCCGATTAATCTTCTGATCCTGTTCTTCATTTCTTCCGCCGCTTTATTGGTAAAGGTAACGCCCATTATGTTTTTGGGGGAAATTCCCCTTTCCCCTACCAGGTAGGCAATACGGTGGGTTAAAACTCTTGTTTTTCCGCTACCAGCTCCAGCGAGAATCAATAAAGGGCCATCACCGTGCGTTACCGCTTTCTTTTGGGGCTGGTTTAGATTTTTCATTATGCTCATTTTCCCCTACACTCCTTTGCCCATGCCTTGACTTTACAAGGTGAGGGAAGTAAACTTATTAGTAACATGTTTTTTGAAAGGAATGGTTGTTTTGGCCAAAGGATTTAAACTACCTTACATTGGAATTTTTCTTTTATTTTCCGGCCTTTTTTTGCTCAGCAGAACCCTGGGCCTATGGGATCAATTCCCCTTTCTATACAGTACCGAAACCTTCCTTTTTTTATCATCCATTTTATTTTTTCTATTTTATCTGCTCTCAGCCAGAATCCAGGGTTACCTGGTAACAGGGCTAATTCTACTTTCCCTGGCTGGAACAACTTATATCCCCCGCCAGGTAAATCTTCCCCCGTTTTTAGACCAGACTCTTTTTTTCCACCTCTTGAGCCTTGCCTTTGTGCTGGTTTTTCTTTTTCATACCCGGACCCTCGAGCAAAAGAACAGGCGGAACTGGCCTTTTTATCCTGCAGCCATATTATTCGGGACCGGGGTTTTAATTTATCTACTTGATACAGAAATTCTTCCCGTAACTATTTTGCAGCGCTTTGATCTCCTGTGGCCATTTGCCCTGATTATTGTTGGGCTTTATCTTGTGGTTAATTATCTTGCTCGACGGGGCTAGAGAAGTATTTTTCACCAATTGTCCGGACAAATCCTCCCAGGTTAAAGCGGAAGTAGGTCCTCAGATTTTCCTCGGTATTATAAGAGACGCCCCCAACCAGTTCAAGGGGAATTCGGCCCTGGAGCAATTCTAAATTCAGAATTCCCTCCAGTCCTCCTCCGTACCTGTTTGCCTGGATATCTCCTGCCCAAGCAGAACCAACTTCAAAATAGGGCCGAGCCTGCAGACTATCCAGGAAAATCGGGATTTCTCCTCTTCCCCTTTTTATATCCAGGATGCGCTGGGTAAATTCCACCCGGTTGAGCCAGATTAATTCCCCCTGCAGGGGAACGGAAAAACTCCTCATGGAAGCACTGACCTGGTAGTCTCCTGGGGCTACCCCACCCAGAGTTGATAAGCCCAGGCTGGTTCCCCGGCGGGGGCTGATTCGCATTATTCCCTGCCCGATAAGCTGGGTGTCCCAGCCTTCAACATACCAGGTAGATCCATCCAGGGCATAGGCAAAATTAACATTCAGTCTGTCCTCGCCCCGGATAAACTGTTGGGTCCAGCCCAGGTGAACGCCTGGGTATATCATGTCGGGAAGGAAGTAAGCTCCTCCGCCCAGCCTCAGGGTTCCGGCTGATAAATATTCCCGCTGCACCGGGAGGTGCAGGAGAAATTGTCCCCCGTCAAATCGGCGGGGGTTTTCATATTCAACGGGACCTACCCGGTAGGTCCACCCTCCCTGCAGGAGGGTTTCAATCAACCCGAACCTTCCCTGATCGGGATAAATACCGGTGTAGATATTATAGGCCGGGGCAATAGGAAGACCAGAAACAAAACTCGCCTCATAGTAAACCAGTTGTAGGGGATCCCAGCCAAACATATTCACACCCACAACCCCTTCACCCGACCAGGGAATAACCAGGCGGGGGGTTAACTTTCTGAAGAGGGGGTAGTTGCGGCTTGATCTCCGCACCTCCCTCATTTCCCGGAGCTCTTCGTCCTCCCCGGGAACAAAATAGGTCAGGTTCCGGGAAACCCATTCTTCCCGATCGATCCTGTCTTCCTTTAATTGATATCCCTGCGGGGTGAGAACAACAAAATAATCTTTCCTATCCCCGGGACCGATATCAAAAGTTCCATAGGAGTTAGAAGTCACCTCCCAGAATTCTCCGCTGTCATAATCATAGGCAAGAACCTGGGGAGGCCCTCCCAGAACACCTATAGTATAGAGATAAGATCCATCTGCAGACCAGACAGGGCGTCGCAGACTTCCCTCTCTGACAAAAGTAGTTTCCAGGTACCCGGTATTGGTATCATAAATCCACAGGCCCCTTGCCCCACCTTCTATCCAGACTTCAATAGCAAATTTTTCACCTGCGGGGTCCCAGGCCAGGGATCCGTAGTCAATTTCGGGCCGGTTAAAAAACAGGGTTTCCTTTTGCCCGTTTTCAACATCGTAGAGCACTACTTGATTCCCGCCCATTAAATTTTCTACATAGGCCAGTTCTCCATGGGCAGACCAGGCAGGATGCCTACCACCCCGACCGGAGGTTACCTGTTTTTGTTCACCGGTCTCTAAATCGTATATAAAAATCTGATGGTACATTTCCTTTAAGCCCTCGGGCCGAAGCCGGGCAAAAGCAATTTTTCTTCCATCAGGGGACCAGGCAGGCCTGCCCCCATTAATTCCTGCAACAGCAAGGATCTGTTCATCCTTTTCTCCATCATAAATCCTCAGGGAAGGGAAGAGTTCCCCCTGATGAAAATACAATACCCTATCTGTTTGCGGGCAGGTAGCTATGTTCTGATTGTAACCCCAGGCAGAAGTAATGGTTTCGGGTTGTTCAACCCTGCCGATTGAGGTTACTTTATCCTGCCATTCAAGATAAACCTCCTGCAGGTTATCACCGGTCAGATAATTAAACCAGCCGGAAATGCCTCTTAAAGGATTATCCGGGTATTTCCGGACAAGGTCCACAATTAAGTCCTCACCATAAACGTCAATAAGGTAGGCCATAAACCAGGCTCCATAATTGTAGGCGGCCATTGCTCCGGGCCAGGATTCCAGATTGTATAATCCCTGGATCTGGTCAAAGTAGTACATTTCATCAGCATCAGCCTGGGCTCTAAGCATTGCTTCAATAACCGGGCTATCAGACCTGCCCCCTTCGGTAAGGTCTGTTTCCATGGTCATGGCAAAACCTTCAATAAACCAATAGGGCTGCAATAAAATCGGGGGAAATATCTGGGAAAGCCAGCCCCAGGGCAACATATTTTCTGGAGGCATGGAAAGCTGGAGAATATGAGCATATTCATGGGCAATAATTAAACGGAGCATGCTTTCATATTCACCGAATCCGCCTTCAAGGTTAAAATGCCCAAGATAGACTCCAATCCTGCGATCCCAGAAAATATCTGCCCATCCTCCAGCAGTATCTCTTTGGGCATATAAAATAAGATCGGTCTTTTTATTGGGCTCGTAGTTTAAAAACTCCGTGAGTTCAATATGAACTTCTTCCGCAATTTCTGCGGCCTGATTGGCCTGCTCTTCCAGGCCGGCAGGAAAATAAACCCTGAAATTCTCGGTGTCTATTTGCTGCCAGTTGAAGAACATAGCACCATGAGCAGGCTGAACCAGGACAACCAGCAAAACCAGGGAAAAAAGAAATGTTTTTAGCATAACCCTGCAAACTCCTTCCCTTTACAAATACTTTCGCAAATGGTATACTTTAATATGAGAATGCGGAGCGTAGCGCAGCTTGGAAGCGCGCTGTCTTCGGGAGGCAGAGGTCCCGGGTTCAAATCCCGGCGCTCCGACCACTGATAATTATCCCCAGCCCACTGGCGGGCCGGGGATTTTTTGTTTTTTAACCCCGGGCTATCCAGGGCTTATTGGTTCCGAAACGGCTCTTTAAGGTAACTCCAAGAGCCAGCATATAAATAAGGGCCATTATAACCATGTGGATTGGCCCGCCGATAAATGGGATTACCCTGATTATCAGCCGAATAATAAATATTGCCAGCAGTCCTACCGCAGCAGTTCCAATCACCTTATCCTGCTTCCTGCCGAATTTATCCAATAACCAATCCCCAAGGATGAAAAATATGCCTACCTGGCCGAGAATAACTGCAAGATAATAGCCGAGCAAGACCACCAGAGCCAGCGGAATACCAAGAATTGTAATTAGAAGAAAAATCACCACGGGAAAAAGGAGGATAAAACCAAGGAAGCCCACCAGAAGAGATAATCCCCACTCCTCTTTAATTGTCGAAGCCACTCCCTTAACATTGTTCGCAAATAAAAAAGCAACAAGCAGGGTAAAAAGCAACTGGTAAAAAAAGCCTAAAACCGAACCCCAGGGGGATATTACTGGCCGAAAAACCCAGCCTGGAAATCCTATCCGAAATTGGTCGGAAAAACTGACGGTGCGAAAAGTTCCCCCGATCTGGACCTGCTGATCCCTCCAGACCGACCCACCAACCTGGACCAGATCCCCTCCAATACTTGAACCTCTTTCCATCCTGAGACGGCTGCCAACGCTTATCAGATCTCCGGTTATCCTTCCTTCAACAGTACCATCTCCCCCGACACAAACCAGGTCTCCTTCCAGGGTGCCCAGAACCTCAACCCTTCCTCCAAAAATGACCATATCTCCACGGAATGTTTCCCCGGGGGCAATTAGCCTGCTTCCTCCAAATGTAACTCCCCCATTGGCCTGGACCAAACCAGAAAATAAAAACAAAAGGATAAAAACAAACAAAATTTTTCTCTTCAAACCGGTCTCCCCCTTCCTTTTCTCCTCTTAGTTTAGCCCTTTCTGGGGGTTTTGTAAAGAAATTTTTTCACCCTATAATTCCTTATCTGAGCCCTGCTTTTCAAGACCCCGGAACATGAAATAAAAGAATATTGTTGAGAAAGTGTAAAAAACTGCGGCAACCTGGAAAACAAACTGATAGCTGAAACCTGCGATCAGCATCCCGCTTATGGGGCCACAAATTGTCCAGCCTAGCTGAAACACAAGTTGGTGAAGACTGGTCGCGGTTCCTTTCATTTTATCCGAAACATTGTCCATCATCAGGTTCATTGTAATGGGATTGGCGGAATTCATCAAACCACCCCTGAAAAGAAAGGCGATTAAAGCCAGGATAAGCAAATGGGTATTACCCAGTATCAGAAGGAAAACTATCGACAATCCCTGCAGAGTGCAGATCGCCGGGACCCTACCCACTTTTTGGGCCAGGGGAGGTCCAAGGAGCATGGCCGTAGCCATCACGGCCTGCCCCCCCGCCATGATAGTTCCAATTCTACCCGTAGTAAGCCCAAAAACATGGGCAAAATAAAGATTAAAGTAGGGGACAATTAGGCCTGCTCCCAGACCCAGGAGCAGAGAAGCAAGAACAAATTTAAAGATCGTTTTTTTTTCGGGGGTTTCTTTTAAGCGCCGGCCAAAGCTTGCCCAGCTCTGCCCTCCTCCGGGCTTTTTCTCCCTGATTTTTGCCAGGGGAAAAAGGGCTAAAATGGATAAGCCCCCGGCAAGTATAAGAGTAATTTGTTTGCTCCATACTGGTGCCATTCCAGCAATAACTTCAAAAGAATCGGCAAGCCAGCCTCCACCTACATTCCCCAGCATCGATGAAAACATCATCAGAGACCAGCTCAGGCTAAAAAGGTGCATCCTTTCCCGGGGCCCAGCGTTCTCCGAGATAAAAGGAGGGTTTGTAACCATAAAAATTGCCTGACCCAAACCGAAAGTAAAGGAAAAAATCAGGATGGGGAAATTGGTTTCCACCATGGCCACCCCGAACAAACCCATTCCAACCAGGAGGACTCCCCCGGACATAACCAACCTTCGCCCTTTATTATCACTTACTATTCCAGCCGGAATAAGGACCAGGACTGCAGCCAGAGCTTTTAGAGAAACTGTTTGGCCCACAAAAGCCTCGTTAAAACCAAGGTCCCGCAGGTAGAGATTAAATATAACCATGTGTACACCCCGGGCCATAGCCGAAAGGGAGAGGGCCAGGAACATCCTCTTGATATTTGGACTGGCCTGGCCCAGGGAATAAATATATTGCTTTACCACAATAAAAACTTCCCTTCTTTATTGCAATCTTTTTTTAATCTCCTGGCCTATTACCCATCCGGAAACGGAAGCTTGCATTAATCCCCGGGTTTTTCCTGCTCCATCTCCGCCGGCAAACAAATTGGAAACCCTGGTCTCAAGTTCCGGCGAGACTTCAATACAGGAAGAATAAAATTTTACTTCCACCCCATATAAAAGAGTATTACGAGAATAGATCCCCGGAGCCATCTTATCAAGAGCCTCCAGCATTTCAATAAGGGATTTCAAATGCCGGTAAGGAAGGACCAAACTCAGGTCACCAGGAGTCGCATCAGTAAGCGTGGGTTCTACCTGCCCTCTAATTATTCGCTGTTCTGTGGATCGCCGTCCTGCAAGGAGGTCTCCCAGTCTCTGGACAAGCACCCCCCCGCCTAACAGGTTAGCAAGGCGGGCTATATACCGCCCATATTTAATCGGTTCTTTAAAAGGCTCAGTAAAACTTTTGCTAACAAGCAGGGCAAAATTGGTATTCTTGGTCTTATAATCCGAGTGGCTGTGGCCATTTACAGTTATCAAACCCTGGTTATTCTCCTGGACTACTTCCCCGTTGGGACACATACAAAAAGTCCGCACCCGGTCATCAAAAGTTTTGGAGAAGTAAAGCAGTTTAGGTTCGTATATATCCCGGGTAATATCATCTGTAACTACCGAGGGAACTTCAACGCGAATACCAATATCAACTGGATTCACAGAAAGCTGCATCTTAAGCCGATTTGCTTCTGTCTCGAACCATTCTGAATTTTCCCTTCCCGGAGCAACCATGACATATCGTGCCTGAATTTTTTTCCCATTTCCCGTTACAACCCCTGTAACTTTCTCTTTTTCTACCTGGAAATGATCAACCCTGGTATTTGTCATTATGTCAACCCCATTTTCCCGGAGACGATCATACATTTTCTGGAGAACCTCTCGACTGTAACCTGTTCCCAGGTGACGAAGAGGAGCGGCTACAAATTTCATTTCTGCCATTAGGGCTTTTTTCTGGAGCTGTTCCCCTTTTTCCGGGGAAGCACCAAAAATATGCTCCGGGGCGCCGAATTCCTGGTAGACAGAATCAACTTCCCCGATCAAACTATCCAGCCTGTTACTACCCAGATACTGGGCAAGATTACCCCCTACATCGCCTGAAAGGGTCAGCTTGCCGTCACTGTATGCTCCTGCCCCACCCCAGCCGCAAACAATAGAACAATTTTCACACTGCAGACAGCGACCACCCTTTTCCTTGGCGGGGCAATATCTTTTTTCTAATGATTTTCCTTTTTCTATAATCAGGATCCTTTTATCAGTATCCATTAACTGCAGGGCGCAAAAAATTCCCGCGGGTCCAGCCCCAATAATTATTACATCATAATTGTTCATCGTCTCCCCCCTCCCCACAGAATTTCAGGATTAATTCCACTGCTTCTTCAAGTAGGCTAGCCAGATTGGAGGACTGCCTGCCAACAAGGTGGACATGAGGCTGTTCCAGGGGAACCAAAATTTTCCTGGCCCCCGATTTAGCAATCGCAGTTGCCAGTTGGGGAGTTATTTCTCCCCGCATGGCATGGGGGATAATTATCCCCATGGGACCTGTAATTAAATCCATGTTTTCCAGATTATATATAATAGCCTTTTCTCCACTAACTCCAAGCCCAGAGGAACCTTCTAACATCTTCTGGGTAGCAATTCCATTGGTGCCCAGCAAAAATAAGGTCACCCCATCCGGAAGCCGAGCAGTAATCTTCCGGGCAAGCTGGTTTCCCAGGCCTCCCCCCAGCCCATCAACTATTGCAATTTTCAAAAAAGATCTCCTCCCACCCGGTGTTACCCAAAAAAGGAAAGGGGAAAACCCCTTTCCTTTTTTATTTTATTATAGGTCTTTCCCTACTTCTTATCATCTTCCTTTAAACGGTCCAGGACCAAACGATAGCCATCTGAACCGTAGTTTAAGTACCGTTTCACCCTGCTGATTGTAGCTGTGCTGGCTCCTGTGGCATCAGCCACTTCTTCATATGTGGCTCCGGCCCTTAACATTCTGGCAACCTCCAACCTCTGAGCCATTGCCTTAATTTCATTAATCGTACAGGCGTCCTCAAAAAAAGAATAAGCTTCTTCAATGTTCCGTAGGGTCAGTACCGCCTTAAAAAGTTGATCAGTCATATCATCCTTAATTCTTCCGTTCATTAAACTCACCTCCTTTAGAAATTATTGCTTTTATTAAGTTTTTCCTCTCTTCTTCGCCTTTAAAAGTTAAGTTTAAATTCTTCCAGTGCTTTAGCAATAGCATAATTGCGATTGCAATTCCCAGGTAAGCACCGCTAACTCCCAACTGCCATCCCAGAAGAACCGGGAGGAAAAAACCGGTAATAACACTGCTTAAAGCAATATAAGATGATAGGAAATTAATTACCAGAAAAATAATTATTAAAAAAGGTATAATAACAGGACTGAGAACCAATAACGTTCCCGCCATAGTAGCAATTCCCTTGCCGCCCTTTCCCTGCAAAAAAACAGACCAGTTATGACCTGCAATCACCCCTGCAGCAGCAAAGAGGCTAAAACCTAACAGACCACCTAAAACAACCGCAATAATTCCTTTTCCTAAATCTATCAAGAGACAGAGCAAAGCCGGTCCTCGGCCCAGGAGCCGAAGGATATTTGCCGTTCCGGGGTTGGTACTTCCTTCTCTGGTAACCTGCACCCCCCGACTGCGCCCAACCAGCACTGCCCCGGGCATGCTTCCCAAAAGGAAAGAACCCAGCAAAACAATCCAGGCCATATTAAAGGACTCCTCTTTTAGTTATTCTCTTTCCTTTTTAACAATCCTTCTTTAAACAAAAGAAGGATTGGGACTACCCTACTCCCATTCAATAGTTCCAGGGGGTTTTGAGGTAATATCGTAAACAACTCGATTTACCCTTTCTACCTCATTGGTGATACGGCCTGAAACCCGGTCCAAAACTTCATAGGGTAACCTGGCCCAGGCTGCAGTCATGGCATCTTCACTGGTGACTGCACGCAAAACTATCGCTGAACCGTACGTTCTTTCATCTCCCATTACTCCAACGCTGCGCAGCTCACCGGGAAGCACTGCAAATGCCTGCCAGATTTCCCTTTCCAGGCCTGCCTTTTTTATCTCCTGGCGGAGGATCTTGTCGGCCAGCCGAACAGTTTCCAGTCTTTCTTCCGTAATTTCCCCAATTATCCTTACCGCAAGCCCAGGACCCGGGAATGGCTGGCGCCAAACCAGGGATGGAGGTAAGCCTAGCATATCTCCAATTCTACGGACCTCGTCCTTGAAAAGTTCCCGCAGGGGTTCAACTAGATTGAGTTTCATCCGGTCTGGAAGTCCACCCACGTTGTGGTGGGACTTAATCCGGGAAGCTTCCCCAAAACCACTCTCTATAACATCGGAATAGACTGTCCCCTGCACCAGGAAATCCGCGTCGGGTAATTTCGTTGCTTCCTCTTCAAAAACTGCAATAAATTCGTGACCAATTATCCGGCGCTTCTCTTCAGGATCTTTTACGCCGGCAAGCTTGTCCAGGAATCTTTTCTGGGCGTCAACCACAATTAGCTTGGCTTGAAACTCCCGGTTAAAGGTCTCCTCAATTTCTTCTGCCTCATCTGCTCTCAATAAACCGTGATTAATGAAAATGCAGTATAAGCGGTCTCCAATAGCTTTTTGCACCAGGCGGGCGGCAACTGCAGAATCAACTCCACCCGATAGGCCGCAAATGGCAATCCCATCTTTTACGCGTTCTTTTATCGCTGTAATTTTTTCTTCAATTATATTTTCTTCCGTCCAGTCTCCTGAACAGCCAGCGATCTCAAATAAAAAATTGGTTATTATTTTCTGACCCTCAGGCGTGTGAGCTACTTCAGGGTGAAATTGAACCCCGTAAAAATTCCGCTCGCTGTCTCCAACTGCAGCCAGAGAAGTATTTTCCGTTCGACCAATTGACTTAAAACCCTGAGGAAGGGAAAGCACCTGGTCACCATGGCTCATCCAAACATCAAGACCTTTTTTGGTTCCCGCAAAAAGTGTGGAATCTTCGAGAATTTCTAAATATGCCGGCCCATATTCCCTTTTTTCAGCTCTCCGGACCCGCCCTCCTAGCTGGTAGGCCATTAACTGCATCCCATAACAAATTCCTAAAATCGGCACTCCTTCATTGAAAATCCGCTGGTCAACCCGGGGGGCACCAGGGGAATATACGCTGTTAGGACCACCCGAAAGGATAATTGCTTTGGGGTTTATTTTCCTGATTTCTTCAACCGGAGTATTATGGGGTAAAAGCCGGGCAAAAACATTGGCTTCCCGGATTCGGCGGACAATTAGTTGATTGTACTGGGCCCCAAAGTCAATTACTACAACCGTTTCATTGGATAACATTTTACTGTCCCCCTACCTCGCGGTTATAAGCGAAAATCTCCGGATTTCCCCCGGTATGAATAAAAAGGACCTTACTACCTTGGGGGAAAAATCCTTTCAAGGCCAGGTCCAGAACCCCGGCCAGGGCTTTTCCCGTATAAACGGGACCAACTATAATCCCTTCCTGCAGGGCCAGGTACTTAACTGCCTTGAGAGTTGGTTCGTCAACCTCTCCATAACCAGGCCCAACATAATCCCGGGTTAAAATAAGGTCTCCCTCTTCCCTTTCATAACTGACTCCTACCAGTTCTGAAACTCCCCGGAAAAGTTCATCAATAACAGGTGAAAAATCCTGGTCATCGGCAGCAACACCCATTATTTTTGCCTTTAAACCATACATGTATTTGCCCAAAAGCAAGCCCGCGTGAGTGCCCCCTGAGCCTGCTGGAGCAACAATATAATCAAAGTTTACCCCCAAATCTTTCTCCTGTTTGAAAACTTCTTCTGCTGCCTGCAAATATCCCAGGGAACCAAGAGGTGTTGAGCCTCCGGTAGGAATATTGTAAACCTTCTTTTCTTCCTTATTTAACCTTTCTATTTCCCTCTTAACTACTTCGCTTCTCTTTTCTCCTTCAGTCCAGACAATTTTAGCGCCTAAAAGCCTGTTAATCAGGATATTCCCCTGCTCCTGGGGAGGAGGGCTTCCTGCTAGAACCAGGATAGCTTCCCAGCCCAGTTTTGCAGCTGCTGCTGCAGTCATTCGGGCATGGTTGGATTGGGCCCCTCCCTGGGTAATAACTGTTCTGCAGCCTTTTTCCTGCCCTTCCCCCAAAAGAAATTCCAGTTTCCGAGCCTTATTGCCTCCAAAAGCAAGGCCGGTAAGGTCATCTCTTTTCATGTATATCTCTACACCCTTCAGGTCCTTACTCAAGCGCTCCAATTTCTCCAGGGGGGTAGGTGTTGATGTCAGCTTAATTTTTGGAAAATTTTTTTGCCACATTTTTTCACCTCATTTTTCTTTGCACCCAGAAATTTCAACTTTTTATTGCAATTTCCTCTTACAAAGCAGCAATTTATTGGGAACTCAGAACAGTTTTTCTGCTAACTCTTTTCTTCTGTAAAATTCAAAAAACTCCTTTATTTTAGCCACTTCGAGGGCCACAATTTTTTTTGAGGTAAAAACTATAAACCCCGCTCAAGGCGGGGTTTATAGTTAACTTTTATTCCCTAACCCTCTTCGCTGAAGAGAGTCAACTTTTTTACATCATTCCCGGCATTCCGCCTCCTGGGGGCATCTGCTGATGGTCATCGTCATCATCTTTTTTGTCAACAATGAGAGCTTCAGTGGTCAGGAGCATTGCAGCCGCGCTGGCGGCGTTCTGTAAAGCAGAACGGGTAACCTTGGCGGGATCAACGATACCGGCCTGGACCAGGTCCAGATATTTACCCTTCATGGCGTCAAAACCTTCATTACCGGACATTTCCTTGACCTTCTCGACTACGATACTTCCTTCGAAACCGGCATTTTTGGCAATGAGTTTTACTGGAGCTTCAAGGGCCCGGCGGACAATATCCACACCAGTAGCCATGTCGCCTTCAAGTTGGATATCTTCAAGAGCACTCATAGCCCGGAGGAAAGCAGTTCCTCCACCAGCCACCAAGCCTTCTTCAACGGCAGCCCTGGTTGCAGAAAGGGCATCTTCAATCCGGTGCTTTTTCTCTTTTAATTCGGTTTCGGTCGCGGCTCCAACTTCAATTACGGCTACTCCACCGGCAATCTTGGCCAAGCGTTCCTGGAGTTTTTCCTTGTCAAAGTCAGAGGTTGCTTCTTCGATTTGACGGCGGATCTGGTTAACCCTATTCTTGATATCCTGGGCATCACCAGCTCCTTCGATTATGGTTGTTTCTTCTTTGGTGATATTTATCTTGCGGGCCCGGCCCAGCATGGAAATATCAGAGCTGTCCAACTTCATGCCTTTTTCTTCGGAAATAACCGTTCCGCCAGTCAGGACGGCTATATCTTCAAGCATGGCCTTTCTCCGGTCACCAAAGCCAGGAGCTTTTACGGCAACACAGCTAAAGGTCCCACGCAATTTGTTAACAACCAGGGTAGCCAGAGCTTCGCCTTCAACATCTTCAGCGATAATTACGATACCCTTACCCTGCTGGACAACTTTTTCCAGGAGAGGAAGAACTTCCTGGACGTTGGATATCTTTTTATCAGTAATCAGGATGTAGGGATCTTCCATGTCGGCTACCATTGTTTCAGTATCGGTAACCATGTACGGGGAAATATATCCGCGGTCAAACTGCATACCTTCAACGGATTCCCAGGAGGTTCCCATGGTCTTGGATTCTTCAACCGAGATAACTCCGTCTTTTCCAACCTTTTCCATGGCATCAGCAATTAGCTCGCCGATTTCATCGTCGGCAGCGGAAATTGCGGCGACCTGGGCAATAGCATTGCGCCCTTCCACAGGAATGCTCTGCTTGCCAATTTCACCTATAACAACTTCAACAGCCTTTTCAATTCCACGCTTTAAAAGCATGGGATTGGCGCCAGCGGCAACATTGCGCAGGCCTTCTTTAAAGATTGACTGGGCCATGACAGTAGCGGTGGTAGTTCCATCTCCAGCCACATCATTAGTCTTGGTAGCCACTTCTTTTACTGTCTGGGCACCCAGATCCTCAAAGGGATTTTCCAGTTCAATTTCCCGGGCAATGGTTACACCATCATTGGTGATGGTGGGAGAACCAAAACCTTTTTCTATTACCACATTACGGCCCTTGGGGCCAAGAGTTACTTTAATTGTATCTGCCAGGCGATCAACACCGCGTTCTAAGGCCCGGCGTGCTTCTTCGGAAAATTTTATTTCCTTAGCCATTCTTATCTACCTCCCCAATTTGTTTTAGTCATTTACTATGGCCAGAATATCTTTTTCACTGATAATCAGATATTCCTGGTCATCTCTTTTTAATTCTGTCCCTGCGTATTTTGCATAGATTACCTTATTTCCTACTTTTACGCTCAGATCGACTTTTTCTCCGTTCTCAAGCATGCGACCTTCACCAACAGCGATTACTTCCCCTTCCTGCGGCTTTTCCTTGGCAGTATCAGGGAGAACGATCCCGCTCTTGGTCATCTCCTCTTTTTCTATGGGCTTGATGACCACGCGATCACCCAATGGCTTTATGTTCACTACAATACCCCCTTTGAAAATAATTGGTGTAAAATTGTTAGCACTCCTTTGAGCCGAGTGCTAATGTTCACACAGATAATAATAATCAAGAAACCAATTAAAATCAACCACTTCCAAAGGCAAAATTCAGCTTTCTATGGGCATTAACTTTAATCAGCAAACAAAAGCTCACTTTTTCTTCAAATAGTTGTCGTTTTTATTTTTACAGTGTTTTTTTCAACCGGAAATTTCCAAACAGGGAATGCCCATCTTTTCTTCCAGATCAGTAATATTCCGGCCCCAGAGGTCCCGACCACGACTATCAAACATGACCCCCGGAAGTACTATTCTTTCCATTTTTTTCTCCTTAAAAGCTTTTCCCGCTTGCTGGAAAACATCTTTAATACCCAAAAGCCCGACAGAATTCAAATTCTCTCCGAACCCTTTATTTGCGACCGTAAATACCTCAATTTCATTTCCTGAAAAACCGGCTTGCAACAAGGGGAGTGCTCCATAAGATGTTACAACACCAACCTTTTCCCTTGCTCCCATTCCCTTAATTTCTTCAATAATTCTAAAATCGATATCTCGATAGAAAATCGCCCCGCTGCGGGAAGTACTCCCATTCTGCAAAAATAATTCATTTGCTTTCCCCTCTCTCTGAATAAAAAGCTTTTTTCCACCAGGCTTATTCAGGGCAAGATGTGCTTCTACCCGGGATTTTGGCCTTACCCTGTCAACAGAAACAATTACATCTCCAGTTTTTAATCCAGCTTCAGCCGCGGGGCTTTTTTCCCGGCCTCCTGCAACTCTGGGGGTAAAATCGAAAAGCCTGGAAGGTTCAAGCAAAAGCGGGGTTTCAATTTGAGAGGAGAGAATTTTAAGCTTTTTTTCCAGTATTTGCTCCTGATCCGGGGTAAGGATTAAATTATTAGGAGCCTTTTCTGACATCGCGGGTCGATAAACTGTAATATCCTCGGGGCCATATCCTGAAGCAATAGTAATAGCTTCATTCAGGGCTTCCCATCCGGTTAAATGAGGGATAGCAACGGCAGTTACCGAATATGAAATATCTGCCAGGTGCAGGTGGTTTAGAACTGGCTCTATATCTAGTTTTTTTGCAGAAAGAAACTTTCTTCTCAGGGTTGGGTCAACCAGGTTTAAAGAAAATTTTAAACTAAGGGGTTTTAGCTCCGCAAGTCATTTTATCTCATCCTTTTCCAGCAAATCCCCACCGGTAACTATTTCCAGGGGAGTACTGGGATAGCGGGACCGAAAGAATTCTATAATCTCGAAAAAATTAGGGTGGCAGAGAGGTTCTCCTTCAATTACTCTGCTTACCGATTCTCCAGTCCTAACCGGTCTCCCGGGATCTAAAAATTCTATTAGTTCCTTAATAAAAGGAAAGGACAGGTGCCCGGGAGAAAAAACTTCGATTTCAGGGGGGTTAAATCTGTGGCTGCAAAATACACATTTCTGGGAACAAACAGAAGTCAAATGGAGAGTATTATCTCTGCTATAGCTTTCCATGATTAACTGTTCCCATTTTTTGTCCATTTCCGGCAACCTCCTATATCCACAGTATCCACAAACTTATCCACAATTAGATCCCCTAAAAGCCGAAAATCATCGACCTTATCCACAGGTTTTCTTTATTTTCCCATTTTTGATTACATTTTTTCCCTTTTTATGTCCACATAAAAACCCTTTCCGGCATAAGGAAGAAAGGGTTTTTCCACATTTTCCACAATTAGCCAGCGCGAAAAAATTCACAGGCTATAATTTCAACTGGGGATAAGCATCTAAATCCAGCGTGCTGGTTTTTCCCTGTTTTAGCAGGAAATAACCAGCCCCGGCAACCATCGCTGCATTATCGGTACAGTATTCCAGTGAAGGGTAGTACAGGCTGGCCCCTTTTTGTTTTAGCATTTCCTCCAGGCGCCCTCGCAGATACTTATTGGCAGCAACTCCTCCCGCAAGAAGAACCTTATCCACAGGAAAATCCTTTAAAGCCCTTTCCACCCTTTCCAGGAGAATATCAACCACTGTTTTTTGAAAAGAAGCCGCGATGTCTGCTTCGGGAATGTTTCCCTCTTTTTGTTCAAGGTTGTGAGCCAGGTTAATGACCGCTGTTTTCAAACCACTAAAAGAAAAGCCAAACTGATCATCCCCAAGGTCTGGCCTGGGTAGAGGATATCTTTCGGGGTTTCCGGTTTCCGCAATTCTTTCAATAGCGGGCCCTCCCGGATAACCCAGACCAAGGAAACGCGCTACCTTGTCAAAAGATTCCCCAGCAGCATCATCTCTGGTTCTTCCCAGGATTTGATACTGGCCCCATTCTTCGGTATATATAAGATCTGTGTGACCCCCCGATACGGTCAGACAAAGCAGGGGAGGCTCTAATTCCGGGGGTTCCAGGAGATTGGAATAGATGTGGCCAAGAATGTGGTTGACTCCAATGAGGGGTAAACCCAGAGCCCAGGAAAGGGTTTTTGCAGCTACAATCCCTATCAGCAAACTGCCCACTAAACCGGGCCCATAGGTTACTGCTATCCCCTGCAGGTCGGAGAAATTAACTTCCGCTTTTTCCAGCGCCTTTTTTATTACCCGATCCAGTAATTCCAGATGCTTTCGAGAAGCCAGTTCGGGAACCACACCCCCGAATACTCGGTGCAGGTTTATCTGGGAAGCAATTATATTACTTTTTACATATCTTCCTTTTTCCACTACAGCGGCCGAAGTTTCATCGCAGGAAGTTTCAATCCCCAAAATTAAATCCCTGGCCATCTTCTTTGCCTCCTTTCAGCTCCCTGGTCATTATTACGGCGTCTTCCCGGTTATCACTGTAATAACCAGGGCGAATTCCTGCTTCGGTAAACCCTTCCTTTTTGTACAGGTTGCGGGCTACCTTATTGGAAGCTCTAACTTCAAGCGTAATTCGAAAAACCTTTTTTTCCCGTGCAGCTTTATATACCTCTTCAATTAGCCTGGAAGCAATCCCCTTGCGTCGATATTCTGGAGCCACTGCCAGACTGGTTATGTGGATTTCACCGTGAACAAACCACATCCCAACATAACCTATAATTAAATCCTCGTCCTCGAGCACCAAATAACGGCTCCTGCGGTTGCGGGCCAGTTCATGGCGAAAAAGCCTCTCCGGCCAGGGGGAACGAAACGATTTCTTTTCAATCTCAATAATTCTCTGGAGATCCGAAAGCTTCATCAGCCTAATTTCCAGAGTGACCACCTCAATTAAACTGCTTTTTTCATGTAGCGGGGGACTATTTTATCCAGGCTTTCTCCTTTGGGATTCTCCGTGCTGAGTAAATATCCAGCGTAAGCCACTACTCCCCCCCGCAGCTGGTTGTTAAAAATAGGAGGAGTCGAAATGGATCCGGAAAAACCACGCCCCAAAATTTCCAGGTAATGTTCAGGGTATTCCCCAACCACGACCAGGTTGGCACAATAGGCTTCAACCTCCGCACCAAGATCGCTTACCTTTGCTACCCCGTCCTTGATCATAGCAACAGGCCTTTCCTGCTCCCAGGAATAAAGGCCCCAGTAAACTCTCTCGTTGCGGGCATCAAGCAAGCTGAGAACAGGTTGTCCCTGGGGACAATTAAAAGCAAGGGCCTGTAGGGTGGATAGACCCCAGAGGGGAATATCCATAGCAAGAGCCAGAGACCGGGCCAGGGTTATTCCAACCCTGGTTCCGGTAAAAGAACCCGGACCGCGGCCCACAACAATTCCAGTCAGGTCAGCGGGCTTTAACCCCAGGCGAAAGAAAAGCTCATCCAGGAGGGGATTTAAAATTCTACCGTGACCTCGCTCAACCTGGAAGGATATTTCTCCTCTTATCCCTTTTTCTTCCTGAAAAATTCCCATAACACCAGTTGAAGTTGCAGTATCAATCCCCAAAATCATTGTTTTTCAGACTCCTTACCCAGGATTTGCCTTCCATTACAATCTTTCTTTCTTTTTCACCTTCAATAAAAAAGGAAATAATTAGATCGGGGGGCGGCAATTGCCCGGGAAAACGATCAGCCCATTCAACAAGCCAGACATAACGGTCCAAGTATTCCTCCAGACCCAGATCATCAATTTCTTCTCCATATTCAAGACGGTAAAGGTCCAGGTGCAGAACCGGAACCCGGGCCCGGTACTCGCACTGCAGTATAAAAGTGGGGCTAACAACTTCTTCCTCGTAACCCAGGGCTTTTAAAATTGACCGGGCCAGAAAAGTTTTGCCTGCTCCCAACTGGCCCTGCAGGAAAATGATTTCATTGCCCTCTAGTTTTTCAGCAATTTTACTTGCAAGGAGAGCTGTCTGTTCCTGATTTTTCACCCTTATTTCTATTTTTTCCATCCAATTCCCCCTCCAGGTAATTGCAAACAGCAGCGGCAAAAATTTTCATTCCAACTGGAATTGCGCTTTCATCAATATCGAAAAATGAGTCATGAGCCGAGCATTTTGTCCGCTCATTCGAACCGGTACCAAGCCTGAACATAACTGAGGGAACAAGCCGGGAAAAGTATGCAAAATCCTCTCCACCCATAGAAGGGGTAAAATCTTTATTAACCTGGAAACCCTGATCCAGCTGGGCAACTGCATCTTCAAGGGTTTTTACCATAACAGAATCATTGATTGATGAAGGGTAACCTTGATTAATTTCCAGGGAATAGGTCGCCCCGAATGCAGAAGTTACACCCTTTAAAACCTGTTCAATTAGGCCCGGCATCTCTGCCCGGAGTTCATCGCTCCTTGTGCGAAGGGTTCCTTCCATTCTTACCCGGTCAGCGATAACGTTGCGGCGATAACCCCCTTCAATCTTTCCAAGGGTAAGAACAACGTCCTCACAGGGGTTTACCATCCTGCTAATAATATGCTGCAGGGCCACAATAGCCTGCCCGGAAACAGCCAGGGCATCAACGGTGTTCTGGGGTCGGGCTCCATGTCCTCCCTTGCCGATTATGGTTAAATTGATTTCATCAGCGTTGGCATTTATCGGGCCTGTTCCAAGGGCAATTTCACCTGGAGGGCAAGAAGAATCAACATGCAGGGCCAGAGCTGCTTTGACTTTGGGTGCTTCCATAACTCCTGCCTCAATCATTGGTGCTGCACCTCCCGGACCTTCTTCGGCCGGCTGAAAAAGAAACTTAACGTTTCCTTTTAGATGCCTTCGCAAACCAGTTAGAACCTTTGCGGTTCCAACAAGAATGGCAGTGTGGGCATCGTGTCCGCACGCGTGCATGACTCCTTCCCGCCCCGAAACATATGGAACATCCTTTTTATCCTGGATAGGAAGAGCATCCATATCGGCCCGGATTAAAATTGTGGGCCCTTCCTGTTCTCCCCTAAGCAGGGCAACAACTCCTGTTTTGGCAATTCCAGTCTGCACCTCCAGGCCCAGCTTTTCCAATTCTTCCGCAACCCGGGCGGCGGTTTTTTCTTCAGCAAAACCCAGCTCGGGATGCATGTGAAGATCTCTCCTTAGGGAGACAGTATCTTCTGCGAATTTTTCCGCAAGGGTATTAATGGTTTTTATCATTTCTTTGTCCATTCCGGCATCTCCTTTATAATATCTTTAGAATCAAAACAGGTTTTTATCTTCCCTACTTCATCACCCCGACGGTTTTTAATTACAGGCAACCTGTATTTTGCAAGTTCTTCTTTTTCCTGATCACTTAAGATCCCCAGAGCATCAAGGGTATGGTAAACAATTGGTCCCAGGCCCCGGCTATTACCGTCCTCAATTTTTACTGCAAGACCCTGGTCCCGGCCATGCAGGCCAATACAATAAACTCCTTCTGCCCCTCCTTTTGCTAAAAGTTTACCGGAGGTTGCCTGTATTAAATCAGTGCATAACCTATTCCTTCCTGCAACCATGTAGGGTTCTTTTTCCATGGCCTGAGTTACTCTTTGCGCTGCTTCCTGGTAAGAGGGAGGAAGAGTTTCGGGATTAGCCAGACGAGCAAATAGATAGGCCATCTTCTCCACCGGCAAACCGAAAACAACAACTCCACAACCATCAATACCTCTATCGACTTCCGCAGGAGACAACTCAGCAAGTTCGGCGATAGTTTCATGCATTAATTGTTGGAGGGGGTGTTCAGCTTGAACATACCCTTTTGTTTGCCAGCCCATGTGCTGACAAAGAAGCAGCATGCCAGCATGTTTACCAGAACAATTGTTATAGAGAGGAGAAATTTCATCCCCCCGGGCCATTAGGGCCCGGGCTGATTCCTTATCGTAGGGCAGGTGGGTTCCGCATTCAAGGTCTTTCTCGGTTAAACCTGCTTTCTGTAAAATCCCCCGAGCTGTTTCCACATGGATATCTTCACCATTATGGGAAGCACACATTAAGGCAAGTTCTCGGTCCGTAAGATTAAATCTTTCTGCTGCTCCCAGGACAAGAAGGGGTAAAACCTGAATTGGCTTGGCGGAAGACCTGATATATGTTTTCCCACCGGGAAGACCGAGCTTGCCTAAAACATTACCTTCCACGTCCACCAGGGCTAGGACACCTCGATGAGTCGATTCAACAAGGGGACCACGAACAACGTTTACTAAAGGAACTGTTACCATCTTACTCCTCCTCATTAATTGAAAATAAAAAAATCAAGCTGGTTAATTTTTTTCTTTTTAATCCCCAAACAAAAATATAAACCTCAAGCAGAAAACTCAAGGTTCATAAGTCGATTAAACCCAGGCTAATCTCCAGAGCATTATTAACCCTGCTCATTATCTCAGGATCAAGATGAGCGACCTGGCGTTGCAATCTTTTTTTATCGATTGTCCGGACCTGTTCCAGGAGAATAACAGAATCAACTTCCAGGTTACTTTCATGGGTTTTTATTTCTACATGAGTTGGAAGTTTGGCTTTTTTAATTCGGGAAGTAATCGCCGCTATAATAACGGTGGGGCTATACTTATTACCGATATCATTTTGAACTACAAGAACGGGCCTAACCCCTCCCTGCTCGGACCCGATTACAGGATTCAGGTCCGCGTAAAAAACATCGCCTCTACGAACCACGACTGCCATCACTGTCCACCAAGCCTTGTTCGTATTTCTCCAAAATTTTCAACTCATCTTTACAATTATGCTCATGAGCAACTTGGAGATTAAAATTTGCCATTTCCTCATAGCCCCGTTTCATCTCTTCCCGAAGTTCTCGCCGGCGAAGATCAGCCAGATAAAGCCTCATTGCTTCCCGGATAAACTGACTCCTATTCCCGTTTTCCTGCTGCACCAGCCAATCCACTTCATCCAGCAAGCTCTCGGGCAGGCTGACCATCACCCGCTTTAAATTATCCATAACAATCTCCTCCCGGTCCGGTTTGTTTTGGTAAAACAGTAAACAGCACAATTTCTACAATTAAAATTCGATTATTGTTACAGGAGACAAAAGAGTATAGCTAATGATATATATATTTTTATACACCGAAGAAAATACTCCTGCCCGGAATGGGTTAAATAGTGGCGAAATTTTTATCCGGGCGGATTTTCCCTTCTTTTTTATAGTATTTCCTTGATATTTATAGCCCTTACTACCCCAACTTGAAAAACAAGCTGAAATAGCCTTTTCCGGCTTTAAGTTTGCAAAAACCTGGGCACTCTTTTATTTATCATGCAAACAACTTCGTAGTTAATTGTATTAATTTTTCCGGCGATCTCATCCACCGTTATTTCCTGTTGACCCAGTTTTCCAATGATTACAACCTCGTCCCCAATCTCCGCCCCGGGGACAGCTGAAACGTCAACCACAACCTGGTCCATGCAAACCCTTCCCCGCACGGGAACTCTTTGCCCTCTAATTAAAACCTCTCCTTTATTGGATAAAAGGCGATTAAATCCATCCGCGTAACCCAGGGGAAGTAAAGCAAGCTTTTGTTCCCGGGAAGTTTCATAAGTTCGGCCGTAGCTGATAAAACTTCCCGGGGGCATTTCTTTTACCTGGACCAGTCTTGCCTTCCACTGAAGGACTGGCTGTAAAGAGATCTCTTCTTTATTCACATCCCCTGAAGGCCATAAACCGTAACTCATAATCCCCGGGCGAACCATATCCAGGGCCATTTCCGGGAGGTCAATTATTGTAGCACTGTTGGCAATATGGCATAGAGGTATCTCTATACCCTGCCCCTTAAGAGCAGATATAACCTCCTCGAAACGTTGAAATTGTTTTCGAGAATAGGTTTTATCCGGTTCATCTGCCGAGGACATGTGGGACATTAATCCTTCAAGTTCTATTCCTTCCATCTGGCTAACTTCCCGGGCGAGATCAATAGCCTTGTCTGGAAGAGGGCCCAGCCTGCCCATTCCGGTATCAACTTTCACGTGGACAACTGCCCTTTTACCCAGGGAACAGGCTCTTTTTGCTACCTCTCCTGCCGTCACTTCATTTCCTATGGTCAGAATAATATCATGCTCCAGGGCAGCATCAATTTGAGCAGGAAGAAACCCACTCATGGCCTGAATAGGGACTTCTATCCCTCCCTGGCGAAGTTCAACTCCCTCTTCCACAAGGGCAACGCCCAGGCGGTCAGCTCCGGCTTCCACTGCTTTTCCTGCCATTGGCAAACTACCGTGCCCATAGGCGTCGGCTTTTACAACAGCCATAATCAGGGGCCCCTTGCCAACCCTTTCCCTTACCTGCTGGAGATTATGGGCATATTTTTGCGTGTTGATTTCAACCCATACTGGTCGGTTAATTAAGTTCATTTTATCCTTCAACCCTCCTGTATAACTTTCCAGGCCTGGGGTAAGAACTCTACCAGGTCTCCGGCATTAATCCCGTATATCCCCTTTTGTTCCACAGCGAGATCTCCTGATTTCCCATGCAGATAAACTCCCATGGCTACTGCTTCCGTCAGAGAAAGGTTCTGGCCCATGATTCCAGCGATAACTCCCGTTAGGACATCACCTGAGCCCGCTGTTGCCAGGCCGGGGTTGCCTGATGTGTTTACATACATATTCCCGTCCGGAAGAGCGACCAGGCTGTGAGGACCTTTTAAGACCAGAATAACTTCCCATTGCAGGGCAAAAGCCCGGGCTACTTCAAAAGGAGCAGTAAGCACCTCTTCCTTGGAAACCCCTAAAAGCCTTGCCATCTCCCCGTAATGTGGGGTGAGTATGGTCCGGGCCCGGCGGTCTTTTAATATTTGGGGGCCCGGAAGGGCATTAATTCCATCGGCATCCAGAATTATCGGAAGCGAGCTTTCTTTAAGGATTTCAGCCACAAGCTCTTCTATTTCCGGCCCTCGCCCCAATCCCGGCCCCAGAACAAGGAAATCATTGCTCTGGGCTCTCTCCATAATTACCCCGAGCGCTGCACTCCCAAGAAGACCCAGAGTGCTCTCCGGCAGGGGACAGCTGATAACCTCTGTGGCTTTAATTTCAATGATATCGTTGAGGCTGACCGGAACCCCGAGGGTAACCACTCCAGCCCCCGAGCGGAAAGCAGCCTGAGCAGCTAGCAGGGGAGCCCCGGTCATACCGCGGGACCCGCCTACAATAAATATTCTCCCGCAACTACCTTTATAGGCTTCAATTGAACGAAAAGGATAGTGCTGTGCGGCCCAGTTTTTTTCCAGCATAATTGCGCTGGTTTCAGCTTCCTCTGTAATGTAATGGGGAATTCCAATATCGATTACCTCAACCTCTCCGCTATAAACACAGCCCGGATAGACCTGGAGCCCAACCTTCGGTAATCCAAAAGTTATAGTTACATTGGCGTCAACTACCTGCCCCAAAATTTTCCCACTGCTGCTGTCCAGACCGGAGGGAATATCAATGCTTAAAACTGGGATCTCATGGCTATTTATAAAGCTAATGGCTTCTTCAGCCAGGCCCCGAACTTCTCCTTTAAGTCCGGTTCCCAGCAACGCATCAATTATCAGGTCATATTCCCTGTCCCTGGTTGCCTGCCAGAGGGTCTCAGCGTCCTTAAGATCAATTACCTCCAACCCTATATTACTGAGAATATTGTAATTTAATGCGGCTTCTCCCTCTTGAGGGATATTTCCAACCAGGAAAACATGAACCAGGTAACCTCTGTGAGCAAGGATACGGGCAGCGACAAAACCATCTCCTCCATTATTGCCTGCCCCACAGAGAATCATAATACTTTTTTCCTCCGGCCCGAGCATTGAAATTGCTTTATCAGCAACCCCCTGGCCTGCTTTTTCCATAAGGATTGTCCCCGGAATGCCGGCTTCCTCAATTGTTCGGCGATCAATTTCTGCCATTACTTCACCGGTTACCAGCTTCACTTTTCCCAACCCCCTTAGAGATTAAAACCATGGCTACCGCCCACTTGCGCTCGTGAGACATTGAAAGTTTAATATCCACATCAGGATTCAAAGAACACCCCTTCAACTTAATTTCAGGTCCATCAATACCCGGGAGAATTTCAACCTGCTGCCACCCGGGCCTTTTAGCAGAAGTTAACGCTTTAGCAAGGGCTTCTTTGGCTGCAAACCTTGCTGCAAGGTGCTCAGCAGGTTTTTTCTTAGCTTTACAGTATTCAATTTCACCCGGAGTAAAAAGTTTCTGCAGAAACCGGTTGCCATGTTTATTATAAACCGAAATAATTCTCTCCACCGAAACTATATCCACACCAATACCCTCAATCAATGTTACACCACCTCATTCAACTGTTACGCTTTTTGCCAGATTCCGGGGTTGGTCGATAGGACAATTCCGGAAATCTGCCGAAAAATAGGAGAGCAGTTGCAGGGGAATGGTTCCCAGCAGAGGAGCAAATATATCAGGAGTATTGGGTGTTTTAAGAAGGAAATCAACTTCTGCTTCCACGCGGGATGCAAACCTGTCCTGGGTTATACCAAATACATAGCCACCCCGGGCCCTGATTTCCTGAATATTGCTAATCATCTTCTCCAAGAGGCTCTCCTGGGTTAGGAGGGCAACAACGGGAATTCCTTCCTCGATTAAAGCCAGGGTTCCATGTTTTAATTCTCCTGCTGCATATGCCTCAGCGTGAATGTAGGAAATTTCCTTTAATTTCAAGGCACCTTCCAGGGCAAGGCTAAAATCCAGTCCTCGCCCCACAAAAAAAGCATTATCCCAGTTTTTGATGTACCGTGCCGCTTCGCGGACTGGTTTTTCCATCCGGTGCAGGGTCTTTTCCACCTGAGCAGGTATTTCCCTGAGAAAATGGAGCAATTGGTCAATTCCATCCCCAGCAATATCACTTCCACCCATTTTAAGGGCCAAAAGGTTAAAAGCAGCAAGCATATTTAAATAGGCTTTTGTAGAAGCAACAGCAATCTCTGGCCCTGCTTTAATTAATAATAACTGGTCTACCTCCCTGGCTATTGTGCTGCCCTGGACATTTACTAGTCCCATCGTTTTTGCCCTTTTATCCCGGGCATGCCGGAGAGCTGCCAGGGTATCAGCCGTTTCTCCGGACTGGCTGACCACAATTACAAGTGAATCCTCCCCAACCAGCGGAGAACGGTAACGGAATTCTGAAGCCATATCAACTTCGACTGGAATCCCCGTTGCCTTTTCCAGTAAGGCTTTGCCAATTAAACCCGAGTGATATGCGGTTCCACAGGCAACAATAAAAATTTTCTCGATTTTTTCCTTTTCCTTGAGAATGGCATCAATTTCCTGGAGTTCGATACCGTTTCCCCGGAGAGGTTTTTCCAGCAATTGCCGCATGACATCGGGCTGTTCATGGATTTCTTTTAACATGTAATGCGGGAAACCCTTTTTCTCTGCCATTTCCAGGTCCCAGTCAATTTCTTCAATTTCCTTATTCTGCAGATTCCCACCGGGCCCAATAACCCTGAAGTTTTCCCTATTCAATTCCGCCATTTCACCGTCCTCCAGGATAATAACCCTGCGGGTATATGGCAATAGAGCGGGAATATCCGAAGCAAGATAAAATTCATCTTCGCCAATTCCCAGGATAAGGGGACTGTCCTGGCGGTAAGCTACAATTTGATCGGGATTTTCCTGGTTGATTACTGCAAAGGCATAAGACCCCTCAAGTTCAGTGGTAGCTTTCTTTACTGCCTCTGAAAGGTTGCCCTCAAAGAATTTTTCAACCAGGTGCACCACAACTTCCGTATCTGTTTCCGAGGAAAAGGAATGTCCCTCCTTTTCAAGAGTCCTTTTAATATCCTGGAAGTTTTCTATTATCCCGTTATGAACCAGAGCCAGTTTGCCCTCGCAATCCTGATGCGGGTGTGCATTCGCATCAGAAGGCCTGCCATGGGTAGCCCACCGGGTATGTCCAAGGCCAACATTCCCCTGAAATTTTTCGAGCCCGAGTTTATCATCAAGAGCCTTTAGCTTGCCTTCCGCTTTACGAAGTTTTAGTTTTTGGTCTTCAATTACTGCAATTCCAGCGGAATCATAACCCCGGTATTCCAGTTTTTTCAATCCTTCAAGCAATATTGGAACGGCCCCTTTAGGGCCTATATAACCAACAATTCCACACATTAACTTCTCCCCTTCCATTAAAACTGCTTTAGCCACCTGCCAGCCCCTTTGCCTTACAATCACTTGCAAGTTTTAAAGACTGGCTCAAGACCGGTAGCAGACCTAGAGGCATCCGCCGATAATTCGATAAACCTCTACCTCGTCAACTTGGCTTGGGCCAAGACCAGGCGCTTGATTAACCGAGTTCTTCCTCAATAACTCCAACAACATCATCCAGGATCCCACCTAGAATTTTTTCTTCCTTTCCTTCCACCATCACTCTAATTACAGGTTCGGTTCCCGATGCCCTCACCAAAAGCCGGCCCCGGTCACCCAAAGAATTTTCTGCCCTGGTAATCACCTCCTGTACTCTCAAGTTATCTTTCCACTCTTTGTTTTTCACCTCGACATTTCGTAACAATTGCGGCCAGGGTTTCATTACCTGTGCCAGCTGTGAGAGTTTTTCTTGCTCAGAAGATATTACATTAGCCAGCATGATCGAGGTAAGGATGCCATCCCCTGTAGTATTTTCTTCGAGGAAAATAATATGCCCTGACTTTTCACCTCCAAGATTTAGTTTTTTCCCTTTTAGAGCTTCAAAAACGTAGCGATCACCATTTTGAGTAAGAAGCAACTCCCCACCCAGGTTTTGTAAGGCTTCTTTTAAGCCCTGGTTACTGTACTTGGTTGCCACTAAAGTCCTGTTAGCAAGTTCACCCGTTTTTAAAAGGTGACAGCCACAAATAGCCATGATATAATCACCATCGAGCTCATTACCCCCTTCATCAATGGCAATTACCCTGTCAGCGTCTCCGTCAAAAGCAAAACCGAAATCTGCTCCCACTTCCAGGATAATTTCCCTGATTACCTGGGGGTGAGTGGAGCCGCATTGATAGTTTATTTTTTCTCCCGCAGGAGAATCGTGAAGACTAATAACATCCGCACCCAGTCGTTCCCAGACTCGGGGAGCTATTTCCCAGGCCGCCCCGTAGGCTGTATCCAGAACAACTTTATAACCGGTAAAATCTCCTTTTGCCTTGCTGCATAAAAAGTCCAGGTATTTTTCTTTTAGCCGAAGAGCTTCTATTTTATTGCCCACCTCTTCACCCTCCGCCCGGGCATATTTTTCTCCATTTTCCAGATAAGCTTCAATTTGATTTTCCTGTTCATCTGTTAATTTATTTCCATCAGCGTTAAAAAATTTGATCCCATTATCTGCAATGGGATTATGGGAAGCGGAAATCATGACTCCCCCCGAGAAATCTTCAGTTCGAGTTAAATAGGCCACTGCCGGGGTTGGTAAAATCCCACCAAGGTAAACGTCAAGACCTGCGGCAGTTAATCCAGCGACCAGCGCAGATTCCAGCATATCTCCAGAAAGTCTTGTATCCCGACCGATTAAAACCTTGGTCCTAGCCGGATTTTGCTTCTTGTCTAATAAGTACCTGCCTCCTGCGAGGCCTAATTTTAATGCAAGCTCAGGAGTTAATTCCCTGTTGGCAACTCCCCGAACTCCATCGGTTCCAAATATTGAAGGCAAGATTGAATCACCCTTTCTAAAGATAAGTTTCATGTTCTAAATTAAAGAGGGGTAATAGGCGGAAAAAATACCCGCCAAATAAAATCAATTAAGCAGCGGGAACCCAAAAATTTTTGTTTCTCCTCTCTGCAACCGGGCAAAAGGTTTTCCCTTTACCCCATATTACTTCGAATTTTCTTTCGCTAACCCTTTTCCCGAAGCCTGGAAAAATGAAAGCCAAGGATAAAAACCAAATTACTGGTTCCCTTCCCAGACATCAACTTGAATACTCCGTGGCGAAATAAAATCAATTTCCCACTCCTGGGGATGGTCTAACACCACTGGCAGCCAGTAAACCCCTGGGACAACGTGCTCAAAATCAAGGTAAGCGCTTAAAAGTTCCCCGATTTCTTCTTCTGGGTATTCGGGAGCAATTAAGCCCACTCTGACCTTTTCCGGTAGGGCATTCAACTCAAGATTATCGGGGAGATTTACCATTTCCAGAGATATACTGACCACGGTTCTTCCCGGGTCAGTCTCAACCAGACCCGGAAAAGGCCAGCCGGGCCCGCTAACATAAAACCAAAGAAGTAGAGCCAGTAATAGGGCGGTTAATTTCAGCTTCCTGTCCTCATTCATACATTTACCCTCCACTGGCGGAAGATATTCTTTTCATCAAAAACCCTTTTCATTTCTCTCTGCAGCTTTTCCTGCAAACTATCCTGGTCGAAAAATCTTCTCATCCTTCCGGAATCAATAAGACTAACAGTCCCGGTTTCTTCAGAAATTACCAGGGCCAGGGCATCGGAATGTTCGGTAATTCCAATTCCCGCCCGGTGTCTGGTGCCAGGTGAACCTTTTAATTTACTGGTTTCTGCCAGGGGAAGAACACAAGACGCAGCCTTAATTCTCCCATCACTAATAATTACTGCTCCGTCGTGGAGAGGATTTTTAGGTGAAAAAATTCCGATAAGCAGCTGGGTTGAAATAACGCTATCCAGGATGGTCCCTTCTTCAATAAAATCTTTAAGTCCTGTTTCCCGCTCGATTACAATAATTCCTCCCCAGCCTTTTTCCGATAACCGGAAGGCTGCGGAAGCAATTTCCCTGCTCGTTTTTTCTCGATCTACCGCTACGGGATTGAAAAACCTGCCCCGCCCGAGGTGTTCCAGGGCTCTTCGAAGCTCTGGCTGAAAAACAATAGGTAGAGCCACGACCAGAAAGGTCATCGAATTTCGAAGAATCCAGCTAATGGTTGTAAAACCCAACCAGTCACTCAGCAAAGCAGTGATAAACAGTAAAACCAGCCCTTTAAGAAGCTCTACCGCTCTTGTCCCTTTGATAAGTAAAATCAGCCGATAGAACACGTAGGCCACAATCAAAACATCAATAATATCTCTGATTGCTGAAGTCCAGAACATAGCACCCTTCTCCTTTGAATAATTATTTCCACATGGTTATTAAAAAGTCCTTTCCAGAAGGGAAATCCACCCCCGATGTCTAAGCTTCTTTTTGAGGTGAAAAAATGGCCAAAAAAGCTAAACATTCGCTCTGGAATATTAAAGATATAATTATCCTTCAATTTATTTTTTACCTTATACGGGAAGCAATCCGTTGGAGCCAGGAGGTCCTGGTTTCGGGGGACAGTATTTTAAACCTCCTGCTTCCAGTAGTGGGTCAACTGGTGTTTTTAGGAGTTGTTTTTTTCTGGTTATTTTTCCTTTATGAAGTACCTCCACCCTACCTCGGGTTAACCTTAGAAAAACTTAAAAGCGGGGCTATTCTTGGTCTGAAACTTGGCATCCCGCTAATTCTTCTCACCGTTTTTCTGATTAATTTTCCCCTGACCGCCCAAGAAAGTTCCCCTAATTTTTCTCCCGTTTTTTATATTACCGATGCGGAGCAGCTAGCAACTTCCTTGCTCTACCTTGTCCTTTTCGCAGCATTGTTTTTCCTTCCAGCACTGGGTACAGAGCTGTATTTCCGTGGCATAATAGCAGGCTATTTCCATCGTAAATGGGGAGCTTCTATTGCAGCCGTCCTCAGTTCAGCCTTTTTTGCAATCTTCTGGGCAAGTCTGCACCCAGGGTGGCTTCTTTTCCATTTTCTTCTGGGCTTGGGTCTTTATTATTTTTACACCAGCCGGGAAAGCCTCTGGCCAGGAGTTATTTACCTCTCCCTGGTCAAAGCAGGCCTGACTTTGTATGCAGTCGGCTGGCAATATTTTAATATTTAAAAAAGCGGGGTCAATTGAGACCCCGCTTTATTTAGACCAGCTTCAATTCTTTTCCTATTTTCCCGAATTTATCCAGAGCAAAATCAAGATCTGACTTACTGTGAGTAGCAGAAATCATTACCCTGATCCTTGCCTTCCCGCGGGGAACAAGTGGAAAGCCGATTGCCTGGGCAAAAATTTTCTCCTCCAGGAGTTTTTTGCTGAATTCTGCAGCTTGATGGGCTTCACCAATTATAACAGGTGTTATCGGGGTTTCAGTTACTCCTGTATCCAGACCTATCTCCTTGATACCCTCCTGGAAATAACGGGCGTTATCCCAGAGTTTTTCAACCAGTTTTCCGCTCTCAGAAAGAACTCGAACCGCTTCCAGTGTAGCTGCTGTATCAGGAACTGTCAGGGCAGAACTGAAAGTAAAGGGACGGGCTTTCTGAACCAGGTATTCAATCAGCTTTTGGCTGCCTGCAATTACTCCTCCCATAACTCCCAGGGCTTTAGAAAAAGTTCCAACTTCCACATCAACCCGCCCATGCAGGTTGAAGTGATCAACAATTCCCCGGCCATCCCGGCCAACTACACCTTCCCCATGGGCATCATCCACAAAGGTCATTGCCCCATATTTCTCGGCAAGTTCAACTATTTCCGGGAGAGGAGCAATGTCACCATCCATACTGAAAACACCATCAGTTATTATCAGTTTTTTGCCTTCCGGAGTTTCTTTGAGAACTTTCTCCAGACCCTCCATATCGTTGTGGGGGTAAACTTTTTTATTGGCCCGACTCAGCCGGGATCCATCAATAATGCTGGCGTGGTTGAGCTCATCACTTATTATTGTATCGCCTTTATCGGCAAGGGCGGGAATCGCCGCAAGATTTGCCATGAAACCTGACTGTAGAACCAGAGTCGCTTCTACCCCTTTAAATTTGGCGAGTTCTTCTTCCAGTTCTTTGTGAATGGTCATTGTGCCGGCTATTGTTCTAACAGCTCCCGGCCCTACCCCATATTTTTCAATTGCTTTTTTTGTTGCCTCTTTTATCCTCGGATCAGCAGCAAAGCCAAGGTAATTATTGGAACAGAAATTCAGTACTTTTTCTCCTTTAATCTGCACCCATGCACCCTGGGCTCCTTCTAAAGTTTTGATATCCTTATAAAGCCCTTCATCTTTTAATTCCTGCAGATCACGATCGATAAAATCCATTTTCCCCTGTTTCATCTTGGATCCTCCTTAAGGATATAATATTACTTTACCACACGACCCGGAAAGAACCAGGTCGAAGGCTTTTTCAAATTCTTCAAAAGAAAAAGAATGGGTGACAAGGGGCTTTAAATCAAGTCCCGAGGTCAGCAGGGCTTCCATTTTGTACCAGGTATCATACATCAAACGACCATTGATCCCGTAAAGTTTGGCACCCTTGAAAACCAGACCATCGTTAATATCCAGGCTTACATTCCCGTCCGTAATTCCCAGGAGAGAAATCCAGCCTCCCTTGCGCAAGGCCTTGAACCCATCATTGATTGCTTTTTCTTTCCCCGCCATTTCCAGGAAAACATCGGCACCCAATCCATCAGTTTCTTTTAAAATCTCTTTAACCAGGTCCGTTTCAGCAGCATTATAGGCAAAATCAGCACCAAGTTTCCGGGCCAGATCCAGGCGGTACTGGTTAACATCAGTAGCAAAAATCTTCCTGGCCCCTGCAAACCGACAGATTGCAACTGCTGCCAATCCAATGGGCCCACATCCAGTTATTAAGACATTGTTTCCGACAATTTCATCAATGAGAGCAGCATGGACAGCATTACCTACCGGATCCTGGATGGCAGCTATTTCTGCGGGGATATTGGGGTTCATAACCCAGATGTTCTCAGCGGGAACCCGCACGTACTCAGCAAAACAACCATCGGTATCCACTCCGATTATCTCTACATCCTGGCAGATATGACCCTGACCTGTTCTGCAGAAAAAACATTCTCCGCAGATAAAATGGCCTTCGGCAGAAACTATTGTCCCCTCTTTTAGATCTTCTACTCCGGAACCAACTTCTACTATCTCTCCACAGAACTCGTGTCCAAAAATCAGAGGGGGTTTAATCCGGGATTCAGCCCACTGATCCCAGGAATAAATGTGCCCGTCTGTCCCACATATTGCTGCTGTCTTAACTTTTACCAGAACTTCCCCGGTTTTGATCTGGGGGATGGGCACCTCTTCCAGAGAAGCCCCTGATGCGGCTTTTTTCTTCATTAATGCTTTCATGGTTTTTGCCAAAAAAAATCACTCCTCACCTCATAATATTGATGCAAGAAGACCAAGTCGCTTCTGGATCTTATGCTTTTTTCTCACAAACCCTCTGCTTATAACTACGTTAAAAAATGCGCAAACCCTTTAATAAGTTTTGTAAGTAGAAACAGGATTTTTTGAATTTTTAGTTAATAAGATTAATTATAACCTGCAAAAAGGAGGCTGTTATGGACTATAATTCTTTAGGTAGGTCGGGTTTAAAGGTCAGCGCCCTGGGCCTGGGCTCTTCTCAGTACAGTTTCTTCTGCCAGCATGATAACTTGCACACTATTAGAGAATGCCTGGCGGCAGCATTAAATGGAGGAATAAACTACATCGACACCTCCGAACAGTACGGCCTGGGAAAGGCCGAACTTATAATAGGCGAATTAATGCGCTATATTCCGCGGGATCAATTTATCATCGGAACCAAAGTAATGTACGGGGGAACCAAACCCAGTCAAAAAGGGTTAAACCACAAACACATTGTTGACGGCCTTCACAATAGTCTGCATCGATTGCAGTCTGATTACGTAGATATTCTCTACTGCCATGGATATGATCCTGATACCTCCATTCATGAAACCGTTCGGGCCATGGATCATCTTGTTCATGAAGGCAAAATTCGCTACTGGGGAACTTCCGAATGGTCGCGAAGCCAGATCGAAAAAGCTCATAGCGCGGCCCGGGAGTTAAACGCAGTTCCTCCTCTGGTTGAGCAGGTTAAATACAACATTTTTTCTCGCAAGCGAGTAGAAGAAGAATACGCACCCCTCTATCCCAAATACGGGATGGGGCTAACCACTTACTATGCCCTTTATGCAGGTGTCCTTACCGGTAAATACCAGGAGGGCATACCCAAAGGAAGCCGAATCGGAAAATTCCAATGGCTTTCCCAGGAAGGTTATCTGGAGGAAAAGAACCTTAAAATCATCGATGAATTAAAAGAAATTGCCCATAACCTGGACAGTACCCTGGCCAAGCTGGCGGTAGCCTGGTGTTTAAAAAATTCAAAGGTCAATTCCGTTGTAATCGGGGCCACTAATAAAGATCAAATTGAAGAAAATATCAAGGCAATCTCGGTTAAAGAAATGCTTACTGAAGACGTAATAGCCAGGATCAACAGGGCTGTTAAGAAATTCAGTTAAAAAAACCCTGCAGCCAAATGCTGCAGGGTTTTTTCTTTACTTGAGAACTCGCTCCAGGATAATATCCTTGAGATTGGGTTCACCAATTTCCTGTAATTCATAACGAACTCGGTAAGCAGGTTTATCAATTTTTACCAGGCGGCGAAGGTCAATGGGAGTCCCAATAAGGACTGCGTCTGCTTCCGCCCGGGCAATGGTTTCTTCCAGTTCATCCATCTGCTTCCGGCCGTAACCCATTGCGGGCAATATATCAGAAAGGTGGTTATATTTCTCAAATGTATCAACAATTGATCCAACCGCATAGGGCCGGGGGTCAACCAGTTCACTGGCCCCATATTTCCGGGCTGCAATAGCCCCTGCTCCATAAGCCATGTTTCCATGGGTCAAAGTTGGCCCGTCTTCTACTACCAGCACTTTTTTCCCGGTAAGTTCTTTAGAATTTTCAACAAAAATCGGGGAGGCAGCTTCAACAACAGTGGCTTCGGGGTTGGCTTTTCGGACATTTACCCGGACCTCTTCGACCTTTTCTGGATAGCTTGTTTCGATCTTGTTAATTATAACTACATCAGCCATGCGGAGGTTAGTCTCTCCGGGATAGTAAGCCAGTTCATCTCCAGGCCGATGGGGATCAACGAGTGTAATGAACAGGTCTGACCGGTAAAATGGCAGGTCGTTATTCCCTCCATCCCAGAGGATAACATCTGCTTCTTTTTCTGCTTGCTTGAGAATTTCCTGGTAGTCAACTCCAGCAAAAACAACGAAACCATTGTCAATATGGGGTTCGTACTCTTCCCTTTCTTCAATTGTGCAATCATGTTTGTCCAGGTCATCATAGGTTGCAAAACGCTGGCAGGTTTGCTTGGCAAGATCACCGTAAGGCATGGGGTGGCGGATTATTACTACCTTTTTCCCTTCGTCCTGCATGATCTTAGCTACCCGTCGGGTGGTCTGACTTTTTCCAACACCGGTTCTGACCGCACAAACAGCAACCACCGGGACATTGGCCTTGAGCATGGTTGTATCGGGTCCCATGAGTCTAAAGTCAGGACCTGCAGCCATAACAACGGAACCTTTGTTCATAACTTCCTGGTGGGAAATATCGCTGTAGGCAAAAACAACCTGGTCTACATCTTTTTCTTTAATCAGCCTGATCAGTTCAGATTCATCATAAATAGGTATCCCATCAGGATAAAGGGGACCAGCCAGTGTCCCCGGATATTTTCTTCCGTGAATATCAGGGATCTGGGTTGCAGTAAAAGCCACCACCTCGTAATCTTCATTGTCACGGAAATAGGTGTTAAAATTATGAAAATCCCTTCCCGCTGCACCCATAATTAGAACTTTTTGTTTCATATAAGTCCCTCCTCAGTTTATTATATTGATGGACTGCCCACATTTCGGGCAGGCGTTTCCCTTCTGCAGATCAATTGTAACCTGAAAACCTCTTTTTATAACTACATAACCACATTGAGGGCAGTAGGTGTGTTGATAACGGAAATCTGATATATTCCCCAGGTAAACATAGGATAATTTTTCCCCGGCCAGGTGATACAGTTCTTCTAACTTTTTAATGCTGGTGGGAGAAGTGGTAAACTTGTATGCTGGAAAATAGCGGGACAGGTGAAAAGGAGTTTCAGGGCCAATTTTTTCTGAAATCCAGTCAACCAGACGCCCTATTTCAGCATTACTATCATTTACTCCTGGGATTATCAGCGTGGTTATTTCAACATGGCAGTTACGGGCAAAAAGCAGGGTATTCTTTAAAACCCGGTTTAAATTCCCCTGGCAATAACGGAAATAGGTTCCGCTGGAAAAAGTTTTGATATCAATGTTTACAGCATCTATATAGGGTAGAATTTTTTCTAAGGGAGCAGGGTTGATATAACCGTTGGTTACAAGAACAGTTTTCTGCCCTTCTTCTTTGAGCCTGGGAAGCATATCCCAGATAAATTCATACCACATTAGAGGCTCAGCATAGGTAAAGGCCAGACCAATATTGTCCGGCCTCTGGACCCGGGAGATAAGGTCCCAGCAGGTTGTATCCTGGGTTGCTACATTCCCCTGAGCAAGGGCCCAGTTCTGACAAAAACCACAGTTAAAATTGCAGCCAAAAGTTCCCGCTGATAGAATTTGTGACCCGGGGAAAAAATGATACAGGGGCTTTTTTTCAATGGGATCCAGGGCAAGGGCTGCAATTTTTCCATAATTTAAAGCAACAACCTTTTCCCCCATGTTTTTCCTGACCCCACAGAGACCAACAGCGCCGGTATCAAGAAAGCAGGATTGAGGACACAATTCACAGCGGAATCCTTTTTCTTCTCGCTTATAATAAGCTGCTTCCTGCAAGTATTTTTCCTCCCAACGTTATAATATTCCCTCAATTTAACCATCTTCCTGCCTGGGATGCAAAAATTATTCACTCCTGTATATACCTTTCAACCTGGAACCTTTCCAGAAGAACATCAGGGGTTCCACCCAAGCCAGCCTTCATTTTAGCGATTTCCACTTGTTCCTCTACAGAATTAATTCCCTCCAGGTCAGGAAGTAAAACTCCTTTTTTCCCGCCTTTCTCGACGATCACACCGTATTTTTTGTGATCCAGGGCCGCAATACTATCTACAGGTTCGGGTGGATGAATTACATCGACGGAAAAGACAAGCTCTGCCAATTCCTTTTTACTGACAGGGGGAAATCGAGGATCCTTAAAAGCAGATTGGATGGCATTCCTGATAATTTCCTGGGCAAGATTTTTTTGGGTAGGCTCCAAGGTCCCAATACAGCCCCGCAATGATCCATCGCGGTTTTTAATGGAAACAAATGCTCCCGCCATAACTTTAAACAGGTCCGGAAGCTCAGAAGGAGGTTCCATTACCTCCTTTTTTTCCAGGTAGGTTTCCACTGCTTTTCTAGCTAATTCGGGAGGGGTAACACTTCCCTCGGTAAAATAGGCTACTCCATAACCAACTCCAAAAGGTCCTTCATAGGAGAGCACCTGGCTCTTAATTGATTGGCCCGAAAGAACACCTGCAAGAATTAAAAGGGGCCGCAGACCGCATTCTCCCGCTTTTTCTACAAGTATCGGATCCAGGTCTTTTAATTCAGACAGGTCCCCTTTTTTTATTATTTCCAGAATTTTCTCATCGAATTCCCGCCCCCGGGAACTATACCCGGCGGGAGCATTTTTAGTAAGCCGATGGGATAAATCTCCACTGGCAATGATCCCGATCCGGGCCGGGTAGTCGGCGAAAACTCCCTGTAGAATCTTTCCTGCTTCAATTAATTCCGGGTAGGTTAAAAGCCCCATGTTCAGGGGAACCAGGGGTAAATCAACACCCTGCTCCTGGAGAAAATATAGGGGAACAAGCACACCGTGATCTAGTTCCGGGGTTATCCTAAAACGTTTACAATCTTCTTCTCGAAGTTTTCGAAAGGGTATTTTTTCTCTTTCCATTTCCTGGTTAATATTCTCACTCAATGTTTCTTCCAGTTCCAGGGTAAGGTTAACCTCGGGATGACCAAAGGCAGCAAAAGAACCCTGGATGGGGTTCACATGGAGACTGCTAATAACATCAGAAAAAACAGGACCGTGGGGACTTATTGTCACGAGAACATCGAGGTTTTTAACTGCAAAAATCCGACCCAATTCCTCCATTGACTCAATCGTCTTCGCAACTTTTTTCCTCTCTCCACCCCCAATTTCGGGAATAATAATTGGTGGGTGAGGGGCTAAAGCCGCAATTTCCAAGGGCATTTTTTTTACCTCCCTAAATTTTTTTACCCTTCAAAAATATTTTTTCATCCCTTCATGCAAGGATTTTGACATTTCGGGTCCTTTTCCCTGCGTGAAAAAAATAAAAATCCTGGCCATAAATGACCAGGATTGTTGTTTTTAACGCTTGGAGAATTGGGGTGCCTTCCTTGCTTTTTTCAAACCGTATTTTTTTCTTTCTTTCATGCGGGGATCGCGGGTCAGCATACCTGCTTTTTTCAAGGGGACCCGATAATCTTCGTCGGCATCCAGCAGCGCCCGAGCAATTCCATGTCGGACTGCTCCAGCCTGGCCTGAAATTCCCCCACCTTGAACTTTTACTATTATGTCAAAATTGCCAGCATTTCCGGTAATCTCCAGGGGTTGAATAATCATTTTTTCCAGGGCTTTCCGCTGGAAGTATTCGGGAGCAGGTTTGTCATTAATCTTAATTTCTCCTTTACCCGGGAGGAGGCGAACACGGGCAACCGATTCTTTTCTACGACCGGTTCCTATATAGTAATCTCTTTGCAATGTTTATTCCTCCTCTCTATACTTCTGGACTTCTATTTTCTCGGGTTTCTGTCCCGCATGGGGATGATTTTCTCCCCGATAAACTTTCAACTTTTTGAAGGTTTTGCGTCCCAGTTTATTCTGGGGAAGCATCCTTCGAACGGCAAGTTCTACAACCCGTTCGGGAAATTTCTTGGCCATCTCTTTGTAGACGGTGGCTTTCAAACCACCGGGGTAATTGGTGTGGTGATAATAAACTTTTTCTTCCCATTTTTTCCCGGTAAGGACAACTTTTTCAGCATTGGTTACTACCACATAATCCCCCATATCCAGGTGGGGAGTAAAAGTGGGTTTATGTTTCCCTCTAAGGATCTTGGCCACTTCTGAGGCCAGGCGTCCCAGGGGAACTCCAGTTGCATCAACTACATACCAGGAACGTTCTATTTCCTCTGCCTTCGGCATATAGGTTTTCATGCGTTTTACCTCCAATCTTCGCGGAGACTCTCCTTTTCCGGGGCTAGGAAAGGATGAGTCGTCCAAAGGATATTTTATTACAATAAGAACAAACTGTCAAGCCTGCAAACCTTTCATTCAGTAATCAATTTTCCGAAGGATCAGGCCGTAGCCTGGTGCTGTTGGCCCAGCCGTTCTCCGGTCTCTGGCCTGCAAAATATTTTCTACCGACTCTGGGGGGAGCTTACCCCTTCCTACCTCTAACAGAGTCCCAGTTATATTGCGGACCATTTTATAAAGAAAACCTTCGGCGATAAAATCAATATGGATCTCATCACCTTGACGATAAACATCGAGGGTTTTTAAGTTGCGAACGGTGGTTTTCGCGCCGCTTCGCGAAGCACAAAAAGAAGCAAAGTCATGTTCTCCTTTAAGGTATTGAACTCCTTTTTGCATGCCCTCAAGATCAAGGGGATAAGGGCAAAAAAGAACAAACCCAGTCCTCAGAGGACAGCGAACCGGCCGATTTAAAATCCGGTAGCGGTACCATTTTTGCCTGGCATCACGCAGAGCATGAAAACTTTTGACCGTTCTCTCTAAAGAAAGCACTGCAATTGCCCTGGGGACATTTCCATTAATAGCTCCCCGGAGTCTCCGGGCATCCATTTCCCCGCGGAGAGAAAAGTGAAATATTTGGGCTTCCGCATGTACACCCGCATCAGTTCTCCCTGCCCCGATAACATGCACTTTTTCTCCACTTATTTTTGCAATTGCTCTTTCCATCCATTCCTGGATGGTATTTTCAGTATTGGCCTGCCGCTGCCAGCCTGATAAATTTCGGCCATCATAAGCTAAAGTTCCCCGGTATTTAAACATTTCCCCCACCTGTTAAAGAATAATAAAAATGATAATAAAACTTCCCGAGAAACCAAGGGCCAGCCAATCCCGGGATAAGAAGTTAAGTTCCTTCATCCTGGTTCTACCTTCTCCGCCCCGGTAACAGCGAGCCTCCATGGCCATCGCCAGGTCATCTGCTCTCCGGAAGGCGCTGAGAAATAAAGGAACAAGAAGGGGAACCAAGCTTTTCGCCCGCTTAAAAATACTCCCGGATTCAAAGTCTGCCCCGCGAGCCTGCTGAGCCTTCATTATCTTTTCCGCCTCTTCCAGGAGTGTTGGGATAAAACGAAGAGCAATAGTCATCATCATTGCCAGTTCATGGGCGGGCAATCCGAACCTGCGAAAGGGATTAAGCAAATATTCAAGACCATCAGTTAACTGAATAGGAGATGTGGTCAAAGTTAATAGGGAGGTCAGGCTGATTAAAAGCATTATTCTAACTGCCATAAAAAGGCCGGTAAAAAGACCCTCGCTTTCAATCCTCAAAAACCCCAGCTCAAAAAGAACAACTCCCCCCCTGGTGAAAAAAAGGTGGATAACCAGGGTGAAAATCAAAATAAACATTACAGGTTTAAGACCCCTGATTACAACTTTCCAGGAAAGATGAGAAAAAGCAATTATCGTAAAAACATAGGCTGCTGCAACCAAAAACCCCCAAAAGGAACCGATAAAAAACAGTCCGATAACAATTAACATCGTTATCATAATTTTCATTCGGGGATCAAGGCTGTGAATCAATGAATCCCGCAAAATATATTGTCCTAGAGTTATATTTTTGAGCATCTGAACCCCCTCCAATGCCGGAGGATTTCTTCTTCGACATCTTCAATGGTAAAGATATCCGTCCGAACGGGATAGCCACACTTCCGTAGTTGCCAGAGAACTTCATTTAGCGGGGGAATCTCCAGTCCAATTTCATATAATTCATCGCGTTGTTCAAATATTTCCTGGGGAGTCCCCTGCAAAACGATCTGCCCCTGATTCATGACAAAAAGTTTCTTAGCCCTCCGGGCGGCATCTTCCATTCTATGCGAGATTAAAAGAACAGTGATCCCCTGTTCCTCGTTAAGCCAGTTAATCCTATCCAGCAGTTTCCTCCGCCCCCGGGGGTCCAAACCCGCAATGGGTTCATCCAGGATCAATAGTTCGGGTTCCATGGCCAGCACGCCGGCAATGGCAGCTCTTCTTTTTTGTCCGCCTGAAAGACCAAATGGAGATCGGTCTTTAAGTTCTTCATAATCAAGCTGGACAAAATCCATAGCCTGCTTGACTTTTTCCGTAATTTCCTTCTCTGACCAGCCCAGGTTTTTAGGTCCAAAAGCAATATCCTTGAAAACTGTTTCCTCAAAAAGTTGATGTTCGGGGTACTGAAAAACAAGCCCCACCTTTTTTCGGACCATGATAGGGCTCTCCCACTCCCTAATTTCACGGCCTTCAATCAAAACCTGGCCGCTTGAAGGGCGCAGTAATCCATTAATAGTCTGCACCAGGGTTGATTTACCCGAGCCGGTATGACCGACCAGGGCGACAAATTCTCCCTTTGCTATCCCCAGGTTAACCCCTCTTAAAATATCTTCTTCTCCCGCCTGGTAACGGTAATAAACATCTTTTAGTTCAACAAACATAATTTTTTCACCAGGCTTTCCGGGGTAAGAATTTCATCCGGCAGCTGCAGCCCCGCCTCCCTCAACCTGTAAACCAGGTAAGGGACTTCCGGTAATTCCAGGTCAGCATCCTTTATTAACTCGCGGGCCTGAAAAGCTTCCAGGGGTGTTCCTTCCAGGATTTTTTCACCTTCTTTTAAGATGATAACCCGGTCACAATCAACAACCTCTTCCATGAAATGCGTGATATAAACAATGGTTTTTCCTTCAGATCTCAACTTCTGGATTGTTGCCATTACTTCTTTACGACCCATGGGATCCAGCATTGCTGTTGGCTCATCAAAAACAATACAGTCGGGGCGCATAGCAAAAATCCCTGCTATTGCAACCCGCTGTTTTTGTCCTCCCGAAAGGTGGTGAGGAGCAGCCTGCCTGAATTCTTCCAGTCCAACCAGGGCAAGGGCTTCTTCCACCCTTGCCTTAATAGTAGCAGAAGGCAAACCAAGGTTTTCAGGGCCAAAAGCCACCTCTTCTTCAACCATGGTTGCAATTAGCTGATTGTCAGGATTTTGAAAAACCATCCCTACCTGCTGCCTGATATCCCATATTTTATTCTGATCGCTGGTATCAAGACCCCCAACAGTAACAGAACCTTCCGTCGGTTGAAAAAGGCCGTTAAAAAGCTTGGCCAGGGTAGATTTCCCCGACCCGTTGGGACCAATTATGGCTATCATCTCACCTTTTTCCACGGAAAGATTGATGTTTTTTAAGGCAGGTACCGGGGGTTCATCCCCTTCAATATAGGTATAGGAAACATCTTTGAGTTCAATAAAAGCCATAATGATCACCTGCTACCGCACCAAGCGGTCTTTTTAAATTACTCAACCAGTTCCAGGATGGCCATTTCAGCACCATCTCCACGGCGGGGACCAATTTTAAGGACCCGGGTGTACCCACCCTGACGGTCAGCAAATTTTGGGCTCAAATTATCAAAAAGGTTAGCGACCGCCTTCTTGTTCTGCAGTGTACGGAAAGCAATCCTGCGAGAGTGACCACTACCTTCCTTGGCCAGAGTTATCATTTTATCGGCTACAGCACTGGCCTCTTTGGCCCGGGTATGAGTTGTTGTGACCCGACCATGTTCAATTAAAGAACAAACCATATTGGCCAGCATTGCCTGCCGGTGTGAGCTTGAAACGCCTAATTTTCTGTTAGCCATCTGCCGTTACCTCCCTTACAATTATTCCGACTCACGTAAAGAAAGATTCAAATTCTCAAGCTTTTCCTTTATCTCGTCCAGGGACTTTTTACCAAGGTTGCGAACTTTCATTAATTCTTCTTCTGTTTTACTGGTAAGCTGTTCGACAGTATTTATCCCTGCTCGCTTGAGGCAATTGGAAGAACGGACCGAAAGTTCAAGTTCTTCAATGGTTGTCTCCAGAATTTTATCTTTTTCATCTTCTTCTTTCTCAACCATAATCTCAACTTCCCCTGCTTCCTTAGTTAGATCAATAAACAGGGTGAGATGTTCCTGCAAAATCCTTGCTGCCAGTGCAACTGCTCCTTCGGGATGGATACTGCCGTTGGTTATAACTTCAACTTGCAGGCGGTCAAAGTCTGTAACCTGCCCCACCCGGGTATCTGTAACAGAAAAGTTAACTCTCTCAACGGGTGAGAAGGAAGCATCGAGGGGAATTATCCCTATTACATGTTCCTGTTCTAATTTGTGTTCCTCTGCGGAAACATAACCACGGTTTTTCTCTACAGTCAGTTCGAGCAGTAATTCTGCATCTTCATTCAAAGTTGCGATATAAAGATCGGGGTTAACTATCTCAATGTCCCCCGTAGAGGTGAATTGTTCCGCTTTAACTTTGTCATAACCCTTGGCTTCAAGAGTTAAAGTCTGGGGTTCATCGGAAAATGCCTTTACAACAAGGTTTTTCAGGTTAAGAACAATATCGGTTACATCCTCAACCACCCCGGGGATGGTTGAAAACTCGTGGCGAACTCCATCAATTTTGACCGAGGTCACCGCAGCTCCGGGTAGCGAGGAAAGGAGAACACGGCGGAGGGCATTACCAAGAGTAATACCAAAGCCCCGCTCTAATGGGGTGACTACAAACTTTCCGTACGTCGGGGTGCTCTCCACAACCTCAATACGGGGCT
>PWGV01000179.1 GCA_003554585.1 Halobacteroidaceae bacterium
AAATGCCGAAAACTTCTGCTCCTGCTCCTGGAGATTTCCTGGAAAAATTCAAAGAAGCCTGCGAGGATTATGATACGGTAATTTCAATTCATATCAGCGGCAAAGTCAGTGCAACTTACCAGTCGGCCTCTTTGGCCCGGGAAATGCTGCCATATGAAAACATCCATGTAATTGATTCGAACAACATCTCCATGGCTACCGGATTTATTGTTTTGACAGCAGCCCGGAAAGCAATTGAGGGCTGGTCTGCTGAAGAAATAATCTCTTTTCTGGAAAAACTTAAAGAGCGGGTGGGCGGAATGGTGGTTTTGCCTACCCTAAAATACCTGGCGAAAAGTGGTCGTGTTTCCCAGGTTCAAGCTTTACTGGGGAATATTCTCTCCATAAAACCCATTCTTATTATCAATAGAGGAGAAGTAAAAGTTATTGATAAAACTCGTTCAGTAGGCACCTCCTTAAACAAAATGATAGAACTTGCCCAAAAGCGGTTGGGGGATTCTCGGTTGCAGGTTGCCGTTATTCATTCCAATGCAGTTGATAAAGCGAATGATTTCTTGGAAAAGGCTAGAGAAAAACTCAATTGTTCTCAATCCTTTATCAGCGAAATGGGTCCCGGTTTAGCCGTGCACGGGGGTCCAAATATGATTGGTTTGGTCTGGATGGAAGAAAATTAAATTTTAAGGTTCTCCCTTGGGAGGACTTTTTTTTGTGGGCGAGGTAAGAATAATTTGGCTGTTTTGCAAGGAAAAAAGAGAGAAGGACAATACTCTTTTAGGGTTCAGGAGGGTAAATAAAGAAGAAATATCAGAAAAACTGTCGGAGTAGTGAGAAAATTAAGTAAGGGTGACAATAAATGGATAAAAAAAGAAGTTGACCTTAATTTTAGGTAATCCCCCTGGGAATGATCAGGCTTCTTTAACAACAGGGAAACCACCATTTACAATTTCAGAAGACACTCCCCTCGTTGAAAAACTGGCCCATTTTAACCGGGAAAGAATTCCTGGAAGGGTTGTTCACGCTAAGGGAGCGGGAGCACTTGGTTATTTCGAGGTCAACCACGATGTAAGTGAGTATACTTGCGCGTCTTTCCTTTCGGAGGGAGCTAAAAAACAGATGTATTTGCCTGGTTTTCCACTGTAGGAGGAGAAAAAGGCTCCGCACAGACTGGGAGAAAACAACTACCCTATCCCCGTAAACGCTCCCAAAGCAGTTAATCCTATTACTTACTAGAGGGATGGTTTAATGGATATTTTCCAGGGGGGGCTCCAAACTATTATCCAAATAGTTTTGATGGCCCGGAACCCGATTGGGATAAACTGTCTCCCGTTGTTGAAACCGAGGGAAGGTTAGAAAGGAAAGAGTTTAAGCTGGAAGATGTGGACTTTTTCCAGGCTGGTGAGTTTTACCAACGGGAAATGTCCAATCAGGATCGAAAAAACCCGGTTAAAAATAATGAATAACGCTCAGGAAAGGATCCAGTACCGGTAAACCGCTCTCTTTTTCAAAGCAGATGAAAACTATGGAAAAGAGGTTGCCCAAGCTCTACAACTTGATATTGACCGGGTAAAAAATTGGCAGAGATGATTCAGGAAGAGAGAGTTACAGTAACAAAAAATAAATTATCAATGAATAAAGAAGGAGCTCGGGAAATCTCCGGGCTCCTTCTTTAAGTGGATAAAGAATCAAACAATTCGGGTTCCATGTAATTCCTGGGCTCTGGTAAACCGGGCGATATATTCCCGGTTTTTTTTAGTAATCCCTTTTCCCGGCATGATGATAATTCTTTGTCCGGCGTAATCAACTAATTCCCTGATTAAATCCTTTCCCGCCAGAGCATCGGGGGCACCTCCCCGGGTTAAGATCCGATTAATGCCCAGTTCGGCTAACTGGTCGATTGCTCGAAATTTATCTTTTACCTCATCAAAAGCCATGTGGAAGGTAATTTCTAAGGGTGTAGCGATAGCTGCGAGTTCTTTAGTAAGGTCGAGGTTAATCTCTTTTCCCTTTAATGCTCCCAGGGCAATTCCCTTCGCGCCCAGTTTTTTTACTACCCCGATATCGTCTTTCATGATATCAATTTCCTGGTGAGAAAATTGAAAATCCCCGCCTCGAGGGCGGATCATGACCATTACCGGAATTGAAACATCCCGAAGCACTGTTTTAATTGTGCCATAACTGGGAGTTGTACCCCCCTGGGCTAAATTTGCACAGAGTTCAAGCCGGTCTGCCCCAACTTTTTCTCTTTCGATTGCCTGGGTGTAACCTTCTACACATGCTTCCCAAAGAGGCATTTGGATCTCCCCTTTCCAGTTAGGATTAAAGAAAAAATAATTTTCCTTCCTCTGCAGCCGATTGATAGGCGAGGTCAAGAACTTCCTGGACCGCTAGCCCACTGGAAAAGTCTGGAGTTTCCGGTCTTTTCTGGTTTTTAACTATACAGCGAAGGAACCAGATCAGGCTTGCGGCATGGGCGTCACCCATCCAACCAGTTGATAATTTGGAGGGGGGATAGCAATCCTGCAAGAGATCTAAATAAGCATCTCGAGGAAAGTCTTCAGGTTCAACCTTTTGGCCTTTTGGGTTATAGAGGGAAGGAGAAAGAGGACTATTATCGCTGAGATGCAGGGCACCTTTATCACCATATATGGAAAACCTGAGGCCTTCTTTACCCACTGCCAGGCGGGAAACCTCTAAACTGGCCAGAATATCTTCTTCCAGCTGGAAAGACATTTCAGCCCAATCATCGACATCTACTCCGCGGATTTTCCCTTCAGAGTCCTTGCGCTGGGTAATTATTGTCCTGGTTTGGGCCTGGACTGTTGTGATTTTGCCAAACAAAAACAGTATAAGATCCAAAAGGTGGCTGCCCAGGTCAGCGATGGCTCCGCCGCCAGAACTTTTCTTTTCCAGCCTCCAGGCGAAGGGGCGGGAGGGGTTGAGGTACCCCGAGTGCAGGAGCTCAGCCCTGATGTAATAAACCTTCCCAATGGCCTCAGAATTTAAGAGGGCCCGGGTTTTTGCAACTGCGGGCAGGAAACGAAGAACAAAGGGGATTTGATGATGCAGGTTATTTTTTTCAACAGCTTTTTGCATTTCCAGTGCTTCTTTTTTATTTAATCCCAGGGGTTTTTCACAGTAGATGTGTTTTCCCTTTGCCGCTGAAGCAAGCACTTGCTCATGGTGGAGAAAGTTGGGGGTGCAAATATCCACAATATCAAGCCCAGAAAGATCCAGGAATTGGTAAAGAGTAGGAACAATCCTGGGAAAGCCAATTTCTATAGCCTGGTTAATATTTTTTTCTGGTTGGGTGGAATAGAGACCGACTAGAGATATTTCCCTTTCCGGAAGAATATTCCAGAGCGGCAGGTTTTTTAAGACCATCAGGTGTAATAGCCCAATATTTCCCAGTCCAACAAGGCCGTAGCCAATTTTCTTTTTTTCCATGGGTTAACTCCCTTTCTTTCTGGGTTTATGGTGTTATCCAGTAATCAAGAATAAAAAAAGCGGGGTTAAATTAACCCCGCTTAATTTTCATGGAGCTGGCGACCGGATTCGAACCGGTTACCTGGTGATTACAAG
>PWGV01000049.1 GCA_003554585.1 Halobacteroidaceae bacterium
AAAAACAATTGTTTTTGTTACCCATGATATTAATGAGGCCATAAAAATGGGAGATCAAATAGCCATACTGCAAGAAGGAGAGTTAATTCAGTGTGATACTCCCGAAGAGCTTTTGGCCCGGCCCAGGAATAAGTTTGTTGCTGATTTTATTGGAGTGGATCGGGCCATAAAGATTCTGGATCTCTTTTCCGCTGGGGAGGTTGTGGGGACCAGGGCCCCGGTTTTAAAAATGGAAAATTTCCAGGAGCAGGTGGAGCAATTGCAGCAGAAAGGGAAAAATAACATCCCGGTTATAGTTGAGAGCGGTTCGGGGGAAAAATTCTGGTTTAATCTCGAAGAATTGAAGGACCGGGTTTCCCTGGAGGAGATTATCCGGCCGCTGCCCATTACTCTTGAACCCACGAGTTCCATCAAGGTGGCCCTGGCCAGAATGCTGGAGCATAATAATGAGGCAGTGCTGGTCCAGGGGGAGGGCGAGGAGCCTGGTCTCTTAACTCTGGGCTGGGTTCGGCATTATGTTCACCGGATATGTTCTACAACCCCAGGAGAAGAGGAAGGAATTTAAGGAAGAATTTTTACTGGTATTTTGGGGTGGAAAATTATATTTCAGGAAAAAAGGTTGGGGAAAGGGTCTGGTTGGGTTGAAGTGTTATGGCTCCCGGGAGTAACGGGAAAAGAGGAGGATAATAAAACTTTTATAGGGTCAGGATCAGGGGAAAAAATTGTAGAATTAGCTATATTTAAAAAATCCCTTAGAAGGGGAAAAAAAATCCTTGACAGGGGAGAAAGGAAGTGGCATAATAATATTGTGAAAAAAATAACAAGAGAAAGAGACTTTTTTCGGGTTCAATTAGTGAAAAATACCACAAGAGAATGGGGGAACTATTATGGCAACCAGAGGAAATTTTGCTGTACTTGCAGGAAGTTCCGTATTAATTATGGGTGTGACTTTGCTGGCCTGTTTTGTGAAAAATTTCATTTACTTTCCCCTGATTTTGTTACTTTTTCTGGGTTTCGCTCACTGCTTTGCCAGTGAGATTAATATATCGGTCCGGCCAGTTCTGGTCAGAGAAGATCTATTGCTGGTTCTGGGAGTTCTGGGCGGGGCCTTAATTTCTTTTTCCCTGCATATTCAACTGGGTCTGGAAAGCATTGTTGCAGCAGCGCTGATTGGGATGTTTGCTTCTCTTACTATGGGCAAATATTCCGTTCCCATTTATTGTGGGGCCTTTGTTGGAATGGCTTCCGGGGATTTATTTGACAGTATCTTTTTAATTCTGGCTGCAGCCTTCCTGACTGCAGGTTTGTTTGTTTATAATAAGGGCTATTTTAATGGTTTTGGAGGAAAACTGGGATTAATTGCTTTTGCTGGGTCCCTCGTGGTTGCGGTTTTGGGGGGAGGAGGACTGGGGGGAATGGAGTTAAAGGAATTAGAAATTCAAAGGTCTATGGTAATTTATGTTGTAATGGGGGCTATTTTCACTTATTTTGGAATAGTGCGCCTTAATCAGGGAGCGGTCCTGGCCTCCAGTTTAAGCGGATTAAGTGGGGGTCTGGTCCTGCCAGCAGTATATCCAGAAACCGGAATTTTTCTTGCTGCTGCTTTTTTCTGTGGTTCTTTTGTGGGAATGACTGCACCGGAACGGTTACCAGGAAAAATCTATATTGCCTTTGCGGGGTTAATTGCTGGGATCTTCTTGATTTTCAGCTGGCCGGTTCTTGGTGGTCCGGGGGGAAAAATGGGAGCTGCAGCTTTTGCCAGCACAATTGCGGTCAGGGGTTTGCGGGATCTGTACCTGTTATTAAAAAGAGGGATTAGAGGAAGGTTGATCTCAGCCTTTTCAAGAAATTATTAAAAGGAGTTATCCAGTTTTTGGGGAATTAGGTGAATAATTGCTCGGGGTAAATAAATAGGGTAGTTGATTATTATTGACGGTTCGTTTTGCAGCTAACTTTTTAGCAGGGAGTTTTATTTTTTTGTGGAATGGTTTTAGAAGGTTTACCAATAAATATAGAATTAAAGGAGGTGAGAGGCGCTAATTCTGGCGCTGATTTATGGCAAAGGTTCTGGAAAATGAAGAATACCGGGAAAAAGTAGAAGAAATTGCGGCATCATTTCCCGAAAAGAAGGGAGCATTGATACCGGCCCTGCAGGCAGTTCAAGAAGAGTTCGGTTATTTGCCCCGACCCGCCCTGGAAGTTCTTGCGGGGGCGTTAAAAGTTCCTCTAAGTACGATATATGGTGTGGCAACCTTTTATGCCCAGTTTCACCTGCAACCCCGGGGGAAACACATTATCCGGGTTTGTATGGGAACCGCCTGCCATGTTCGGGGGGGTAAAAAATTACTGGAAACCCTGGAAAAAGAACTGGGAGTATCTGCTGGGGAAACCACCGAAGACTTACACTTCACCCTGGAAGAAGTAGCCTGTATTGGGGCCTGCGGCCTGGCACCAGCTGTAATGGTAGATGATGAAACTTATGGCCGTCTAACTTCTGACAGGCTGGGCGATATCCTGGATCAATACCGGGAGTGAAAGGAGGGATTAACTGAGGATGCAGAAAACTAGAGTTCTGGTTGGGATGGGAACATGTGGAATTGCAGCAGGGGCACGCAAAGTGATGGAAGCCCTTAAGAACGAACTGGAGGATAAGGAAGGAGTTGACCTGCTGCCTACAGGCTGTGTGGGCCTCTGTGAGCAGGAGGTTGTTGCCGAAATACAAAAAAATGGCGACAAAATTATTTATGGCGACCTTTCTCCTGATAAAGTCAGTAGACTGGTTAATGAAGTTATTTTGCAGGATGGCGTGATCGAAGAATGGATTGCTGCTCGACCGGATGCCAGTATTTTTGCCAAACAGGAACGGATTGTCCTGGAAAAATGCGGGCATATTGATCCCGAAAATATAGAAGAATACCTGGAACAGGGAGGCTATCAGGGACTGCAGAAAGCCCTGGAAGAGATGACCCCGGAAGAAGTGGTGGAAGAAATAAAACAATCTGGACTGCGGGGTCGGGGCGGTGGTGGTTTTCCTGCGGGACTCAAGTGGGGTTTTGCTGCCCAGGCTCCGGGAGAAAAAAAATATGTGGTTTGCAATGCTGACGAAGGAGACCCCGGGGCTTTCATGGATAGGAGTATAAAAGAAGGGGATCCTCATGCCCTCCTGGAGGGGATGTTAATCTGTGGTTATGCCATCGGCAGTGATGAAGGATATATTTATGTAAGGGCAGAATATCCCCTGGCCATTAAACGACTAAAAATCGCCATGGAACAGGCCGGCGAAAGGGGTTTTCTGGGCGATAACATAATGGGTAGCGGGTTTAACTTCAATCTGAAAATAAAAGAAGGCGCCGGAGCCTTTGTTTGTGGAGAAGAAACTGCCCTTCTGGCTTCTATTGAAGGTCGCATCGGTCGACCCCGCCCCCGTCCTCCCTATCCAGCCACCAGGGGCCTCTGGAATAAGCCCACCAATATTAACAATGTGGAAACATATGCCAATGTGCCCTGGATTATCCGCAGGGGAAGCAATCAATTCAGTCAGATAGGAACAGAAA
>PWGV01000176.1 GCA_003554585.1 Halobacteroidaceae bacterium
AAAAGGGCTTTTCCTGCTAACTTGAGAATACCTGAACGCTTACTGTGCTTGGCAGGATTAACTCCTGAAATTTATTTGCGGGTCTTACCACCACCCAATAAATTTCCAGAAAAAAACTAATCACTTTGTGTGGGAAAACGTGTTGAAAGCCAGCTGCAAAACTGGACCGCTTTTGAGAAAAATTGAGGTTGAATAACCTTGAAAAACTGGCGTTTGGGAACAATTTTAGCCTTTGTATTAGTACTGACTTTAGGTTTTGGAGTTCAAGGGCAGACATTAATCACCTCAGTTGCTGAAGATCCTAACTCTTTGGACCCCCACCAGACATCGATGATTTCCGCCAGCCAGATAATGGTTCACCTCTACGACCGCCTGGTCTATATTGATGAGGACGGTTCCCCCCAGGGATGGCTCGCTGAATCCTGGGAGATTGAAGATGGTGGCAGAAAAGTTATTTTCAAATTGCGTGAGGGTTTAGAATTCCACGATGGTAGTCCAATTAAGGCCGATGCAGTCGAATTTACCTTCAACCGGTTAATAAATCCCGAAACCGCGGCTCCTGCAGCAGGGTGGATCGGACCCCTGGACCGGGTCGAAGCAACCGGGGAATATGAAGCGACTTTTTACTTTACAGAACCATATGCTCCCTTATTCACCCAGCTAACAACTGCATATATGGGGATACTTCCTCCCCATGCGGTTGAAGAAAAAGGGGCTGGCTTTGGACGGAGCCCGGTCGGTTCCGGTCCCCTCATGTTTGATCAGTGGGTTTCGGGTTCCCATGTAGTACTGGTTCGCAACGATAATTACCAGGGTTTTCGTCATGATGTAGACAACCAGGGGCCCTTCCACTTTGAGAGAATGCGGGTAGAAATTATCCCCGAAGCTGGAACAAGGATGGCCGCCCTGGAAGCCAATGATCTCCACGTTGGTGGAGCTCCAAGAGAAGAAATGCCCTATATCGAAATGGTTGACTATATCGACGCTATCATCTGGGAAGAAGCAACCAACTTTAGCTTTGTGGAATTTAACCGCGATAAGCCACCATTCGATGATGTCCGGGCCAGGCGGGCTGTTGGTTATGCCGTAAATAATGAAGAAGTGGTTCTGGGAGCAATCGCCGGATACGCCACTCCCAACTGGAACCCGATGCCCGTTGGAGTTGCCGGACATGACCCCGAACTGGGGAGAGAATACGGGTACCCTTATGACCCCGAGCGGGCTATTGAATTACTAGCCGAAGCGGGTTATGCCGATACAACCAACGATGGTTTTATCGACAAAGACGGAGAACGCGTAGAACTAAACATGTGGACCTACGATGTTGACACTGCCATTGACGCCGCCCAGATTATTGCCGAACAGTTAAGAACCATCGGCTTACGGGTTAATCTGGAAGTCTATGAAACTGGAATAATGATCTCGGGGCTTTCCGAAGGCAGGCAAAATTTTAACTACATGCGTTGGACCTGGGCCGACCCCGTTATTCTATCAATGCTCTTTAGAACCCCGGGTTGGACTGAAATGTACAGCAATCCCGAGATCGATGCAATCCTGGAAAAGGCCGATATCACCCTAGAACACGAAGAAAGAATGGAATTAATCAGGGAAGCCCAGATTCTATTACTGCAGGACGCAGCCATTATTCCCCTTTATACCGACTGGATCATGACAGCCCACAGGGCAGAAATAGAGGGATTAAAAATGGACTTCCTGGGCGGACTCCTCTACAACGATGTCCGTTTTAGAGACTAAATAACAACCCGAAGGGTTGGGTTGAACCAGCCCAACCCTTCTTTTTTAAAACCATTTTGATTGGAGTTGGAAACAATCGAACTAAATAAGCTGATTCAAAGAGAAATGGAAGGATTCCCGGGACAATATGCTGTATACCTCGAGGATGAAAAAGAAAACAAGATTGAAATCCAGGCCGATGAAAAATGGGAAACTGCAAGCTGTATCAAGATAGCCATTTTAATTGAACTTTTCCGCTGGGTAAATCTGGGGGAAATTTCCCTTTCTGATAAAATACCCTTTACCGAGGAAAACCACACCATGGGAAGCGGAATTATGAGATATCTCACTCCCGGGATGGAATTAAGTCTCCATGATCTGGCCACACTGATGATCATTATTAGCGACAATGTTGCCACCAATATTCTGATTGATTTTCTGGGAATGAAAAACATAAATTCTAACTGTTTGAACCTGGGCCTGGAAAAAACAAAACTCAAGGAAAAGATTTATTTTAAACCAGATACCCCAACAGTTATTGGAGAAACTACCTGCAGGGAATATATCCAGATGTTCAAGCTGATCAAAAAAGAAGTTTACGGGCCCCAGGCCACCGAAGATATGCTGGCTATATTAAAAAACCAAAAATTCAGCTCCATGTTAACCCGTTTTTTACCCATTGGTTTGCTCCAGTCCTCTACACCGGGCGAGAAACCTGAAATTGAGGTGGGTTCCAAAAGCGGGAGTCTGAAAAACTGCCGAAACGATGGGGGTATTGTTTTTACGCCCCGGGGCGATTATTATATAGCCGTTTTTACCAAGGATTTTTCCGATTCCTACTACCACATGGACCATATTTCCAACTGCTGGGCACCAAGAATTAATAAGCTTGTTTTCCAACATTTCTTAGCCAGGGGAGGTTCCCTTTAGGAGGGAAAAATAAATGGTTGAATATATTTCCAAGCGAATTCTTTTTCTGATTCCAGTACTGATCGGAATTACAATTCTTGTTTTTTTAATGCGGGTCCTGGTTCCAGGTGACCCGGTTGATATTATGCTTTTCGGGCAACCTTCCACTCCCGAAATCAGGGAGAACCTGCGTCAGCAACTGGGACTGAATGAACCCATTTTTGTCCAGTATGGAATTTTCATGCGGGGGCTTTTCCGGGGAGATCTGGGAAATTCGTTACGTTCTAGACAGCCCGTTACCCTGGAAATTGCCACCCATTTTCCCAACACCATCAGGCTTACCCTGGCCAGCCTAACCCTGGCCATAATTATCGGGATATTCACCGGAGTTCTCTCGGCCATTTACAAGGACAGCTGGGTCGATGTTTTAAGCATGTTAATCTCTCTTGTGGGGATATCCATGCCTGCCTTCTGGCTGGGGCTCCTATTGATAATGAATGTTGGGGTCAGGGTTTCCTGGATCCCTGTTATGGGCAGCGGAACCTGGCGGCATTTAATTCTCCCGGCTTTTACTTTAGGGTTAATCGCCTCGGCCATTATTGCAAGGATGACCAGATCCTGCATGCTGGACGTTTTACAAAAAGAGTATATCCGGACAGCCCGGGCCAAGGGCCTGGCAGAGAAAAGAATTATTTACAAGCACGCCCTGCGTAATGCTTTAATTCCTGTTGTTACAATTGTAGGAATGCAGTTCGGTTATCTGCTGGGTGGAGCATTTATTATTGAAATTGTTTTCAACTACACCGGGATTGGCGTAACCGCAATCAACGCCATTATGTGGAGGGATTTTCCCATGATCCAGGGAATTACCCTGGTGGTTGCTTTTACCTTCGTCATGGTGAACCTGGCTGTTGATTTGCTCTACAGCCTTTTGAACCCTCAAATCAGGTATGATTGAAAAGGGGGTAAAATTCTTTGGCCGCTAAAGATAACAAAAAATTTATGCAACCCCATACTCCCCAGTGGAAAAGAAATTTGATCATTCTTTTCCGGAAAAATTCGGCACGAATCGGGGGGGCAATCCTTCTGGCTTTAATTTTAACCGCCATTTTCGCTCCCTATATTGCCACCCATGATCCCTACAAAATGGATATTATTAACCGTTTAACTCCTCCCGGAGAGGACTTTATCCTGGGAAGCGATAATATGGGTCGGGATATATTCAGCCGGATTATTTATGGAACCCGGATCACCCTACAGATAGGGCTTATCGCCGTTACAATCGGTCTCGTAATCGGCCTGTTCTTCGGTTTGCTCACCGGGTATTTGGGAGGAGTATTTGACCTCGTTTTTATGAGATTCGTGGATGTTTTAATGGCTTTCCCTCCCTTTTTACTTGCCCTTGCCATTGTCGCGGTTCTGGGCCCCAGCCTTACCAACGCCATGATTGCAGTGGGTATTGGCGGGCTACCCATTTTCATCCGAACTATCCGCAGCGCAACAATGGAAGCCAAGGTAGAGGATTATGTTGAGGCTTCAATTTCCCAGGGAGCAAGCACTTCCCGTGTTTTAATCAAACACATCCTGCCCAATATCACCTCACCAATAATAATTCTTGTTACCCTGCGGTTTCCGGTGGCTATCCTGAGTGCCGCTGCCCTGAGCTTTATCGGCCTCGGGGCTCAACCCCCGACACCGGAATGGGGCGCATTACTGGTCGGGGCCCGAGCCTACATCCGCGCCGCCCCCTGGGTCGTTAATTATCCAGGCCTGGCTATTATGATTACCGTGCTTGCGTTTAATCTTTTGGGTAACGCCCTGCGAGATGTATTTGATCCCAAGGTTCGTTGATACTACTGTAATTGAAAAAGCCCTTCCCAGTTAGGAGGGCTTTTTTTATTTTAATCCCTTACCTGCAGGTCGGGGATTTTTTTTGCTCTATATAACATCCACAGGGCAAAAATAACCAGTGGGGGTGTTGCCAGGTGGGTCAGGGTGAAAAATCCCACACCCCAGTTTTCGCTGATATATCCCCATAGGTACAGGGGGTTTTCCCGGAAGGTTTCCTCGATAACACCCCGGAGAACTGAATAATACAATATGAAGGCCCAGAAAAGGACTCCTGTTCTTCGAGAAATTCGCCGGCTCAAAAAAAAGTGGGTTGCCAGACAGACCAGGCCTATCAAAATCCCATATACCTGCGCCGGGTGCCTGGAGAAGGTAAATAATTCAGCGGGACGGCCCAGTATCTCCTGGTTAAAGATATTGGCAAAGCGGACCAGCATGTAACCAATGGAAAGACCCGGAACAGCGAGATCCAGGAAGTCATGCAGCCTTAGTTTGTTTAAATGGGCAATAACCCAGCCTCCAATTACTCCGCCCAGCAAAGCCCCGTAGAAGGCAAGTCCTCCCTGGTCAATGCGAATTATTAAGAGCGGGTTTTGCAGGTAAAAACCAAGGTTGGTTAAAACAAAGAGCAGCCTGGCGCCAATTATTCCGGAAATAATAACTGCAAATATAGTGTTAAAGAGCAGGTTTTCGGAAATTCTTTTTTCCTTTCCGTTTTTAATAAAAAAATAGCTCCCTATTAAAAAAGAAAGGGCCATCATCAAGCCGTACCAGCGAATTTCCAAAGGCCCTAGAGAAAAAAGAACCGGGTCAATTCCTTCTATGTACATTGGATCCCTCCTGGTTTTTTCTTAACAGTTTGAAAAACAATTACTTCTCCAAATCTCCGTACTTTTTTTCACAGTCTCTTTCCTCCCGAATCACCAGGAAGGAAAACAAATTCCCCCTATTATTACTGGAGTTCCTCCCCGAAAAACGCTTCCAGTTTTTTCTTGCAGGCTAGCTGGCACCTGAGACACTCTCTGTACATTTTTAAACGATGTCTTAAGCCTGGCCCAAACCCATCTTTTTTTTCTTTGATCCAGTGGGAAATATTTTTTAAAGGTACCCATTCGATTTTTTCATCCATTGCCTCACAACAGCGATTCAGGAGGATCTCCACACCGAATCTAGACCAGGAAAGGTCAGGCAATTTTTTTACCAGGCTTTTCTTGAGGGCTCGCTGTCCGTTCAATACCGGAGTTAGGTTTTGAGCAAAGCGAACCAGAAAGGGCCCTTCCTGGAAAACACCAATTGACATGGAAATTTGGTCCCTCCCAAAAAGTGGTCCCAGCAATTGGTCGAGGTGATCCCTGGAAAGCCCGATTAAGTCAGCATCAAGAAACAGGAAATATTCTGCCCCCGAGGAATGATCAATACCCGTCTGGAGGGCAGCTCCCTTACCCCGATTTTCTTCGTGTTCCAGCAAACGCACATCGTATTCTCCAGCAACAACCCCGGTCTGGTCCTTGGAACCGTCATTAACAACAATTATTTCTGAAAGATACTCAACCCTGGTTAAAACATCAAGAACCGCAGCAATTCTGGGCTCTTCGTTATAGGCGGGGACAATAGCAAAAATTTTTCCCATTAAAATCACATCCCTACATCAATTAAGTTTAGAAGCAAATTTATCCGGGCACCAGGTTTAAAAATCCCCCGGAATTTTCACAAGCCAAAACACTTAAATCCTTCTTTTCAACCAGCACTTCTTTTTATTGGAAAATACGTTATTCTTACTCCTGGTTTTCCTTTTCCCTGAACTCTTCGCTGGTTAATCCAAATAGTATCTCGTCCATAAATTTTCCGCGGGTAAAAACCATCTGTCTTCGAATTCCTTCCTGAGTACAACCCAGTTTTTTCAACATTTTAGCAGAACCAGTATTGTTCTCAAGAACAGCACCATAATACTTATTTAGCCTGCGTTCCATAAAAGCATAACGCAGCACAATTCTCATTGCAGCGGTTCCGTATCCCTTGCCCCTGTGGTCCAGGTCTATCTGCATCCCAATACTGAAGGTTCCATTTCTTTCATCAATACTATTTAAATTAATTCCACCCACAATTTCACCATCAAGGTTTTCAATGGTAAACATAATACGACCGGAACCGGTATTAAAATTTTTAAATCTCTCAACCATCTCTTTTGCTTCATCCTCGGTGGGAGGCAGTTCAACCTTGTAATTCAATAATCTCCGGCCTTCGCTGTCGAACCGATTATAATAGTGGGTTTCCCAATCCTTTTCCTCAATTCCCCGCAGACGGACAAGGTCGTCCTGCCAGAAATATCTATCATAATTTATTTTTTTCAAAACTTTTTCTCCCCCTCCAAACTTTTTTCAGGCGTTTAGTTCCAGGCAGGATAAAGGACCCAGCCTTCACCACCTTTTCTATTGTAACACCAACCCCAACCATTTAATTCTTTCATCAAAATAACCATTTTCCCTTTTTCAACATCCAATTTCCCGGCATTGTAATTTTCTTTAGCCTCCCCTATATTACCCTGAATAAAGAGAACCTGTTCCGGAACCCAATCGGCTTTTTTTGTTTCCTTACTTTCCCAGAATACCCAGTTCGGCCATTCTTTGTAATTTGATTTTTCCCCTTCTATAACTTTTTCTCCTTTTTTTAAAACAATTGGATCAGGATAATTGCTTGAATGTTGTTTAATTACCTTAAATTCGAATTTTCCCACCCCAGATAAAAATTAAAAACTGTGCAAAAGATAAAGCTTCCCCCTCTTAAAACCCTGGATAACGTTGACTTAACAGCCCTTTTCTTATTGCTTTTTACTTATTTTGATTACCAGCGGTCCTTGTAAAAGGAAAAAGCCTTTTGGGAATATTCTGCCTGTTAAGAAAAAACCCTTTTCTTTTTATCCCATTTTATTTACCCACAAAACCAAGGCGAAAACCATCAGGGTCTTTAATAACAAATTTATAAGCACCCCAGGCTGTTTTATCCAGTTCACTTTCAACCTCAACCCTGTCCTTGATTGCCTCCCAGTATTCTTCTATTTTTTCAACTTTGAAATTTAAAATATCCCCGGTGTTTGCCCGTTTGAGATCTTTATTTTCGATAATACCGAAACCCGAGTTCCCCTCAAAAACAAAGGACTGCCAACGGGTTGGCTCATATAAAACCCCAGGAGTAAAACCCAAAATTTTTTCGTAAAATTCCCTCGCCCTATCAAGAGACCGGACAGCTAAAGTCACCACCTGAATTTTCAGAGCTATCCCTCCTTCCGGAAAAACTTAAATCTGAAAACTACCCGTTCAAGCAGTTATAATTAGCCAGTAACTTTAAAGCCTCCAGGGTTAAAACTCCTTCCCATTCCGGGACAGCTTCCCTGAATTTGCCCTCATAAAAACTATCCCCCCAGGGAGGAAAAATATACCCCTCTTTTTCCAGGATTTCGATCAGAAAATCCAGGTTTTCTTCTATCTTCTCTTCTTTTATCCCAAAACTTTCATCATCCGGGGAAAGAACGAAGTTTAAGGGTATGGGGACATAATCATTCCATTTTTCCCTATCATATTCAACAAGCTGGTTAATACCCTCAGTTAGTCTCGCTTCCATTCGCGATTTGTTCTCGGGGGATATCTCCCTGTACAAGCTTAGATAACAATATAGTTCATGTTCGGATTCAAATGGTTTTCTTTCTTCTATTTTTTGCACTGCTTTTTCCACTAATTCCTCTACATCTATTTCCTTTACAAGATTCCGATATTTGTAAAGGTAAGCGGTAATTTCAGCAGAAGGATTCCCCCAGAATAAATCTATTACCGTCATTCCCTTTTCCTCATCCCAGTACCACCAGGGAGTATGCTCGAAATCATTAACCCGGAGACAAACTGCAAACCAGCCCAACCTTTCAGCAACAAATGAATTTTCCAGGTCCCTCCCGTTTTCTTTAATATAATCTTCCGCAACCTGAAAAGCCCTTTTCGAGAGTTTTTTCATTTTACACCCCCAATTTCTTCTTTTTTTATTGTTTCTAATATAACCTCCCAGAATCCTTTTCCCCATTAAAAGAAAAAAGGCCTGAAAAACAGGCCATTTTGGGATTTCTATACTTTTTCTTCAACCAGCCGCTGTTTCCAGGTTCCCCGGGTAAACCAGATCAGTATAGCACTTACCCCACCTATCTTGGCCAGAAGGATCCCAACCCAGATACCGCTGACCCCCATTTCCAGGACATAGGATAGCAGGTAAGCCAGGGGAACCTGCAGGATCCAGAGATTAAAGATCAGGAAAAGAGACTTTTCAACAGTTCTCCCCGCTCCTTCCAGGGCTCCCCCAAGAACCTGCTGGACGGAGAGGAACATGTAGGCAAAACCGCCAATACGGAGATAATTTGTGCCCATCTTAATCACCTCTGGCTCATCGGAAAAAACCCGCATCAAATATGGTGCAGCAAAAAGGAAAATAAGAGCCAGGGCAAACATAAAGGAAAGGATCACTCCCGCACCGGTCCAGGCAGTCTTCTCGGCATTGTTCTCCTGTTTTGCTCCCAGGTGCTGTCCAACAAGGATCCCGGTTGCCCGGCCCATCCCCATCGAAGGCATCCGGATAAAAGCCAGAATTCGGTTACCCACACCGAATGCAGCCAGAGGAAAGGTCCCAAATCCTGCAACAATCGAAGTCATAAAGGTCATGGCAATGGCCAGGGATGATTGCCCGACTGCTGCGGGAATACCGATCCGGACAATCCTGGGGATAAAGTGGAAGTTGGGCAAAAAATGAGAAAAACCAAGTTTAATTCCTTTCCAGCCTTTGAACATCAGATAAATACCTATTATTGTAGCTCCGAACCGGGAAATTATGGTGGCGTAAGCCGCACCTGCAATTCCGAGTTCGGGAAAAATCCACCAGCCAAAGATTAAAAATGGATCCAGCACGATATTAACCAGGATGCTGCCCACCTTAAGCTTCATTGGAGTTATTGTATCACCAGTTCCCTCCAGGATTGCAGCAAAAACAAAGAAAACAAAAATAAGGGGTATGCCTGCAGTTATTACCCGGAAAAAAGCCCAGGCGTCTTCTATAATATCCGGGCCTGCTCCGATCAAAACCAAAAGCTGTCTTCCAAAAATAAGCCCCAGTATTGAAAATACCAGGGAAATGGCAACGGAAAAAGCGATAACCTGGCCCGCTGCTAGATTAGCATCCTTCTCTTCTTCTGCACCGGTATATTGTGATACAAGGGCCACGCCGGAAATGGCAAAACCCCCGGCCAGGGATATTACAATAAAAATCAGGGGGAAGGAAACCGAAATTGCAGCCAGGGGGCCGGGACCGAGCCGGGATACCCAGAAAGTATCCACGATATTGTAGAAAAGGTGTAAAAATTGGGCAGTCATAATCGGCCAGGCCAGGCGGAGCAGTGTCGGTAGTATTGGTTTATCTATTAATCTTTCTCTCTTAACGGCTGCATTGGCCATTGCAAAAAACACTCCCGATAATTAAAAACTTTGGGAACAATAAAAAAACCATTTCTTACGGGGCATAAAGATGGCCTCCCCGAAAATCAGGGAGGTCTTTTCTTAATTATCCCATTTTTTGCTCGTTCCTTTAAAACCCGTTTTAATTATTTTTAGTTATGATTTCTTTAACTTGGAAAAAGTTTTTCCCCAATCTTGATCCCGACCAGGGTTGTAACAAAAGCAAAAAGGGTTGCAAAAAAGGGCTGAAGACCGGTTTCAGGGATTACATTCCAGGTAACAAAAACTACTACTGCTACCAGGACGCCCGTAAAAACCCATTTCTTTTCAATTGAGAACATATCTTCCTCTCTCCTTTAGCCGTAATTGTTTTGGAAAACCCGACTTATTTTGCTTATATGGTTCAGGGAATTTATTTGGAAATAAAGCACCATTGTTTATATTAACCTTTTTTTCTCTCTTTCCTTCGTATATTTTTCTTATCTTTTTAAATTGCCTAGCTCCTACCGTTTATTATCTCTAGAATATACTCAGTTTGCTGGAGTTAGTTCACTTCCTTTTAAAGAACTTCGACCTCCGGAACATAAAAAAGATCAAAACCAGGCCAATTAGCAAAACTATGAGGAGAGGGAGAAGATCTTCCAGAGTATGCATTCCAAAATAAAGCACAATTAAGGCCAGGATGAGAAAAACCAGGCTTTGAACTACGGAAACTATAATTCTCGTTCTCTTTCTATCCATAAGCACTCCCCTTCTCATCTTTTTTAAATTTTTACATCGTTTTACCTTCTTCTAAAGGTTTTTATACTCCATCTTACTTTCTCTAAATACTCTTTATCCTTTCATCCCTCAGGGTAAGTTTTAACATATAACTTCTTATTTATCAAAAACCAAAAGGCTGTCTCCGTTACAAACCTTACAAGATAATAACCCCGGCTATCCAAAAACTATGACTTACCAAACACAAATCGGATTTTAATCTCTTGAAAAAGGTTTATCTCCCCCAAAGTAGAGTTAAACAAGCATAATTACGGTTAATAACAACTTTTAAAATCGAAACACTCCCTTTTACCCGGGTTCGCTTGTAATCCAAATTCAATTTTGAATTTACTGGAAAATATTAACTCAACAATCTTTTATGTTTTTCAAACCCTTTCTTTCCAGGTGGAAATATATTCTAAATTACCCAGCGGAGGTTCGCTGTCTTTTAGGGCTTCAATCCTATGCCAGTTTCCCTCTATTCCCTTTTCCTCGGCTACCAGGTCAAAATGACACATGGCAATCCCCATATCAATTTTCTGGCTGTCTACCCTTCCTTCGGGTCTTTTCCCTTCCCTCTTTCCCTTCAGATAAAGGTGGAAATCGCCATCTTCGTCCCTAATAATCCTCCAGGGTTGAAGATTCCTGGTGGAAGGGGCCAGCCGAACTGCTTCCAGTACTTCTTGATACTTCCCCGCTTTTTCTGGAGGGAGAGGTAACAACCCGTCGGGCCCGATAAATAGTTTGTCCCAGGGCTTCCTTTTATCAGAACGAGTTCCAGCCTTAAACAGCCGCTCTACAAATCTTTTCCTTTCAGCGGAATAACCTACCGGTGTGATAGCAGGAAGGAGTTCTTCCGGACCTAATTCCATCTGCTTTGCAAAAGAACTCCTGCGGAAAGTTCCTGATAGCCAGCAGGTCCCGAGGCCCAGAGCAGTGGATTCCAAAACAAGTTTTTCCATGCAGTAACCATAATCTTCCAGGGAACCTTCCTTCTCCTCTACAGCTCCCAGCAGAAAAAATCGAGCCCCCTTAATTACTCCATAGGTTCCGAGTTTCTTCAATTCCTGCCCACTTACCTTGCCCATATCAAGCAGTCGAAACCTGACCTGATGGTTCATTGGACCAACGTGTTTCTCCTGAACTTTTTCTTCCAGTTGAGCAAGAATATCTCCTTCAATCGGCCTTTTTTCATCATAAGTTCTGATTGATTCCCTTTTTTTAATTATTTCCATTATATTTTGCATGCTATTCTGTTCTTTTCCCTCCCAATTGTTTTCCTTTTAATCGGAAAACACTTATGAAATAATATTCTTCCGGAAATTGCCCAGGTATCCAAACTTGCCTTCCCGTAAAAATTTCGCAGCCTATCATTTCCCGCCCAGCAACCCGGATACAGGGGAAAATTTTCCCGGTCAAATTAACCCTGACAGTATTTTATTACTTCCGTTCCCAATCGAATCCCCTGGGAATAAGGGTAAAAAGCAATTTGGAAAAGATCCCCTTTCTTACCCGGAAAAAACCCACCCCCCTCCATATCTTTCAGAAAAAGTTCCCACAATTTTTCCAATCCACTATTAATCCAGGAAATTAAAAATTTCTGGGACAAATCACTTCCAGTTAAAACCATCGTTTCCTGCGGAAAAACAGAATCATTCCCAGGGCAATTAGTCCCATGACCAGAAGAACAAGGGGATATCCCCAGGACCATTCCAGCTCGGGCATAAAAACAAAATTCATCCCATAAATTCCCGCAACAAAAGTAAGAGGGATAAAAATTGTTGCAATAATGGTTAAAACCTTCATTACTTCGTTCATCCGATTGCTTACGGTGGAAAGGTAAATGTCCATGATCCCCGATATTAGATCTCTCGAAGTTTCAACTGCTTCAATAATCTGGATGACATGATCATAAACATCCCGGAGATAAATCAGGGTTGATTCAGAAATCAGGGTAGTTTCTCTCCGTTCCAGTTTGGCAATTGCCTCCCTCAAAGGCCAAACAGAACGCCGAAGGAAAATCATTTCCCTTTTTACCCTGTGTATTTCCCGGAGAAGTCCACTGTCGGTTTTTTCCAATAACAGGTCATCAATTGCCTCTATATCCTCGCCCACTTTTTCCAGGATTAAAAAATAAGCATCTACGATGGAGTCCAGAAGTCCGTAAAACAAATAATCTGCACCCCTGCGGCGAAGCAGTCCCTTCTTGGTCCGAAGGCGCCTCCGTAATTCAGAAAAAACATCTCCCTGCTGTTCCTGAAATGAAATAATGAAGTTATTCCCCAGGATCAGGCTTACCTGTTCTGCGATTATGGTATCTTCATCAGTGGAAAAGTAAAACATGGGGAGGACCAGAAAAAGGAATTCACCGTAGTCCTCAACCTTGGGTCTCTGATCGGTGCTGAGAATATCTTCCAGAACCAGGGGATGCAGAGAAAAAATTTCTCCTATTCTTTCAATTATTTCTACCTCATGCAACCCATCAATATTTACCCATAGAACTTCCCCTTCGCCAGGAAGTTTTTCGGGAATTTCCCCAATTTTTATTTCTTTTTCCTCCAGGTTTTCTTCCGAATATTTAAAAATATTAATCCTGGAACTATCTTCTCTTCTCTCTCCCAGATGAACCAGGGTTCCAGGAGGAAGCCCTGCTTTTTGAGTTCTTGATTTAATTATTTTTTTCATTCTCTCACATCCTTCACATAACACCAAAGTCCTTATTCTTTTTATTCAAAACCTTAAAAGGATTTATCCTAAAAACCAGCTAGCTGTTTTAACCCTGCCCTGGTCTTGCCCTCTCGACCCGGCTTTTCAATTCTTGCTGGTTGGAAAAAATCGACTTATGTCTGGCAGGAAAAAATATCCTCTCCCTCCTTAAACCGAGCACAAAATCCCACACTTCATTTTTCCTTACAGCCAGAAACCATTAATATCACAACCCTGCGGGTTTTTATTTCCGAAACTTAATCCCTGTGCTCGAAGAAATCTTTCCCGGTAAGTCCTGTCCTTCATATTCACCAGCAACCCCCCTGAAAAAATTACCCTTATTCTGATAAATGAGTCAAATGGAATTACCATTCCCGGGGAAGATCCCAATCTTCTTCGGTGAAATCCTCCAGATATAATCTAACCTCTGTTATCCCTATTACTCCCGGATTATCAACCCAGGGGCTTTTGTATTCACCAAAATACTCCTGGTAAACTGGATCATCAGTGCCGAGTAAATGATTAATCTGTCCATTGAGTTCAACAAATTTTTCGTTAGAAAAATCCCAGATTCGCAGGTCAAAAAGAACCATATTATCTTCCCCAAACTTTGCTCTATGGGCAATTACCAAGCCTGCGTCCGTTTTTTTGAACTGGGTGTACTTGATATTAAATCCCGCTGGGAAGGGAAATTCTTCTCGGATTGTAGCAAGCTGAACCAGGCGGTTGTCCTGGGGCTGCAAGCGATATAAATATAATTTTTGGTAATGAACCCTGGGCGGTCTTTCAATGGGAAGGATGAACCAAAAAGGTTTCCTTTTCTCCAGTACTTTATATTCAAGGAGGAAATAAATGTCCCCTTGATTAACAAAACCATAGGAGTTTTGCCTGGAGTAACTGATGGAATTATTTGCAGAGGAAGTAGAAGAAAAGAGAGAAACAATAATAAGCACAAGAAAAATAGCTATTAACTTTCCTCTTCCGCCCCTTCGTTTAACACTCAAATAGGTCACCCCTTTACTTTTGAAGTTTTACCCGGTGGTAATAAAAAATTACTTCCATTACAAAAAACAAACCATTCTTTATTTAATATTTCCTTCCATTTTCCCGAAAGACCTTCAACACTTTAAAATCCTGCTCAATTTCTCTTGAAACAACCTTCCTTTTTCCCCAGTCATTTTCCCTAAAACCCTGTTAAATAATTGGGATTTGTTTTTCATAGCTGCAGGCCGAAGCAGATGTTGAAGAAATATTTAATGAGGAAATTATAGGAGGGGAAACTGACTATGGCGGCGATATCAAGGGGAGAGCCTGGTATGGCAATATAGAATATATAATGCAATGTGATAATGGGGAAAATGGTGACAACGGGGATTTGCAAACTGAAACTGCCTGGGGCGGAGACACAGCAGGCGGAGGCGCGGCCTGGTGGTATTATTATGATCCAGATATTGGAGGAGAACAAACCATTTGGGCTGGCCAGGATCATGATGCAGGAACAGTGGAAGTGGTTGATGGCACTATCCACATTACCCTTCTCAATGGTTGGGAACTCCAGGATGATTCCGAGTCAGTTAAAATCCAGGGGTACAATGAGATTCCAGATTCGAGGCCCCCTGCGGGGAGTTTCCTTTTGCCGGAGTTATTATTTTTGGTTCTCCTCCATTATAGTGGAACCAATAACTTCCAATTTTTATGGATAACCTGAGCAAGCCTCCTTGATTTTCAAAGTCAAATGTTCATAGTCATGGTAACCATAAGCTTTGCGAATTATAACCTTGATTTTGTTGTTTATTCCTTCAAGTTTACTCGTATGGATAGGAAAGTTGGCATGATTTAATATTCCTTCCTTGTATTTT